>CANJMX010000080.1 GCA_947475125.1 Actinomycetota bacterium | reverse complement strand
TGGGCTCGGATGATGTGGCATTGAAGGCGAGGTCCCATTCGGTGGGCGACCGTGAATCAGGTCAGGTCCGGAAGGAAGCAGCCTTAAGCGGACCCTCCCACGCGCAGTGGGGCCACCTCGCCGGAGTCACATCCCTGAGTTCCACTTCCCGGCAGGTATTCGACGGTGGGTGCACGGTCACACTTCCAACTCTCACGTGACAGATCCCGGACAGAGCCTCTACAACCGGTACCGGCCCCGCCGCTTCGAGGATCTCGTCGGCCAGGGGCATGTCGCGCGCACGCTTTCAAATGCGCTCGAGCGCGGCACCATCGCGCATGGGTTTCTGTTCTCGGGTCCGCGCGGCACCGGCAAGACCACCACAGCGCGCATCCTTGCCCGGTGTCTCAACTGCCAGGCATTCACCGCGCCCACCGCCACTCCGTGCGGAGAGTGCGACTCATGCCGTCGCATCGGGCATGACGATTGGCTCGACGTGGTGGAGGTTGATGCCGCATCGAGCGCCCGCCGCATCGACGAGATGCGTGAGTGGCTGGAGAGCGTGCGCTACGCCCCCGTGGTGTCGCGGTACCGCATCACCATCATGGACGAGGCCCACCAGATTCAGGAGGGTGCAGCCAGCGCGCTGTTGAAGACCCTCGAAGAGCCGCCACCGCAGCTGGTGGTCATTCTGTGCACCACCCACCCGTGGGACCTGCTGCCCACCATCCGCTCGCGGTTGCAGACCTACACACTGCGAAAGCCCGGGGTGGCAAACCTGCTCACCGTGCTTGAGCGCGTGGCGAAGACCGAGAACATCGAGACCACTCCGCAGGCGCTCGACCTGGTGGCGCGCGCCGCCGACGGCTCGTACCGCGATGCGTTGGGGCTGCTCGACCAGATCTCGACCTTCGGTGGCGGGAAGGTGGACCTGGCCGATGCGCTCGACCTGCTGGGCGTGGTGAGCCGCGAAACCCTGTTCGACCTGGTTGACCTGATGGCGCAGGGTGACGCCGCAGGGGCCTTTGACCTGCTGGAGTCGTCGCTTGATGGCGGGGCCGACCCTGAGGAACTGATGCGCGGGCTGGTGACTCACCTGCGCCACGCCTGCCTGCTTCAGCAGGGTGCGCAAGTGCGCGAGGAGTGGGCGCTGGCGCCCGACGAGCTCGATCGCCTGCGTGCCCAGGCCAACCAGTTGAGTCCCGTGCAGGTGGTGCGCGCCATCGACCTGCTGGCAGATGCCCAGGTGCGCATCCGCCATGGGCAGGCCGACCCACGCATTCAGCTGGAACTCGTGGCCGCCAAGCTGTCGCGCCCATTCCTCGATCCGGGTATCGAGGGAGTCGCCGCCCGGGTCGATGCACTGGAGCGCGGCCGGCCGGCCCCGGCGCCCGTTGTGGTTGCCCCCCCGACGCCTGCCGTCACATCCGCGCCTGTGCCAGCACCGGCGGCACCGGCACCACCGCCCCCAGCGCCTGTGGCAGTGCCCGATCTGCCGGCCGAGCCACCGGTGCCCGCCGTCGTCGTGGCGCCCCCGGCGTCGACGTCCCCGCTGCACGCGGTGCCTGATGCACCCGACGATATGCCGGATGACCCGGGATCAGATGCGCCGCCGCCCGAAGGGGTGGTTGACCAGCCACCCGTTGCCGACGAGACGCCGACGGCTCTCGAGGCTGTCGCCGAGCCCGAGCCCGCCCACGCGCTTGACCCGGTACTGCCCGACGCCGAGCACATCGGCCGTGCATGGCCGCGTGTGCTGGGAATCCTCGAGCAGCACTCCCCGCACCTGCACGCCTTCCTGCAGGGGTCAGAGGTACAGCGCGTGGCCGGCGGGATCATCACCGTGGGGGTCAATGGCGGCGTGGCCGTGGCCATGCTCTCGCGCCCCGACGAGCGGGCGGGCGTCGAGGTGGTCATCAAGGACCTCTGTGGCGAGGCACTGGCACTGAAGGTGGTCGAGCTCCCCGCCGCGCATGCACCCGTGCCCGCCGTCACCGAGAATGCAGTGCCCGCTCCGGGCGAGGGACCGATTGACCACGCCCGTGTTATCGAGGAGATCCGCGCGGCGTTCGATGCCGAGTTGATCGACACCACCGAAAAGGAATAGCCATGGCGATGAATCAGCAGAAGATGATGAAGCAGATGCAGAAGCTGCAGGACGACATGGCCCGGGTGCAGGAGGAACTGCTCACCGAGACCGTGTCGGCATCGGCCGGTGGCGGCGCGGTGACTGCCACGGTGAGCGGAGGGCTTGAGCTCGTGAGCGTGGAGATCAGCCCCGCTGCGGTGGACCCGGATGATGTGGAACTGCTGCAGGACGTCGTCGTTGCTGCAGTGAACGAGGCGCTCCGGGCAGCGCAGGAGCTGGCGAACCAGCGTATGAGCGCCGTCACCGGTGGCCTGGGTGGCCTCGGGCTGCCGGGCTTCTAGGCCGCACCCGCCTCCCGAATGGCGTCCATCCTCACACCGTCGGTTGATGCGCTGGTCACCGAGCTGGCCCGCCTGCCTGGCATCGGACCCCGCAGCGCACAGCGCCTGGCCTTTCACCTGTTGAGGGCGCCGTCAGAGCGACCGCGTGCGCTGGCCGATGCCATCGCCGCCGTGGTTGATCGCATCACACCGTGCACCCAGTGCTTTTCATTCGCAGAGGGCGACCTGTGCCCGGTGTGCGCCGACACCAGACGCGATTCAACGGTCATCTGCGTGGTGGAGGAGCCCTCGGCCATCATGTCGATCGAACGCACCCATGAGTTCCGTGGCCGGTACCACGTACTGGGCGGGGCGCTCTCACCCATTGACGGAGTGGATCCCGAGGATCTGCGCATCGTCGAACTCGACCAGCGCATCGAGCGAGATGGCGTGACCGAGCTGGTGATCGCCACCAACCCCACCATGAGCGGAGAGGCCACGGCGCTCTTCCTGGCCGACCGCGTGCGCGACCGCCTGAAGGTGACCCGCCTGGCGTCGGGCCTGCCGGTGGGTGCCGACCTGGAGCACGCCGACGAACTCACGCTCGGCCGCGCCTACCTGGGACGCCGCGAGATCTAGCCCCGCGGCAGGCGGCTGGTCAGGGCAACCTTGATGAAGTCGGGAACATATGTCCACCCGAGCCCGCTCGCCTGGTCGTAGCCGGGGCCCGCGTAGCAGCAGCGGCCGGTACCGAACAGGTCGTTGTTGCCATTCGCGACGTCCACCATGGCCGCGCGTCCGCGGCCATACAGCAGCGGATTTACGAGACCGACATTGGCGTGACCGGTAGTTGCCGTGCCCTGGTCCGCCAATGCAACTGCGGAGGCGAACAGGGGAGCGGCGAGGCTCGTTCCTGCCACAGATACCCAGGGTGTGGAGCGCTCTGCGGCTGTTCCGCATCCAAGCCCCGGCTGAGACGCCATGGCCGAGCAGTACACGGCGATGCCACGGGCCGCGAACATGCTCACATCTGGCACGAGTCTGCGGTTGGAGACGATGCCTGCGCGCCGCTGGTACGACGGGAGGCCGTACACGAGGCTGGATCCCCCGCCCCCGCCGCCTGCCCCAAACGCGTACACGGGCGTACCGCCAATTACCGTGGGTGTGATCGCCGGCAGGCCGATACGCGCAACGTCGTTCCACACGCTGACCCCCCGCACGCCGTTGCTCCTGGTGAGGGTCATATCCATGCCCCCAACTGCCGTGAACCACGGCGAGGTGGCCGGGTACGACGCCCAGTTCGTGGTCATCGCCGCCAGCGTCAAGGGGGCGTCCTGCGGGATGATCGGCATCAGGTGCGCGCAGCCGGCGGCACCCGAGTCGCCGGTCGCCGTCACCATGCTCACCCCGGCCCCCGCGGCAGTTGCGGCCACCCAGTCGGTGAGGTGCCGCGCCGCGGGTCCGGCGATAAGGTCGATGCCGCCGCTCTGCACCAGTGACTCGCAGATGCCGTAGCTCACGGAGATGACATCGGGCAGGCCCTTCATCCGACGTGCATCGAGCGCGGCCGAGAGGATCTCGGGGAACGGCGCGGCGGCCGTGCCCTCCACCACGCTGATCCGCGCCAGCGGAGCAGCCGTCATGACGGCCTGGATGTCGAGCGTGGTCTCGATGGTGGAGGCACCGGATGCCGGGTCAATCGGCGTCGCCTGCCCCACGGGCACGGCCCGCAGATTTGGCGCAGGCAGGCCGAAGCACTCGGCATAGGCGGTCATGTCGCCGGGGAGGTATCCGCCATCGGCCTCAAACAGTGCGATGTGCACCCCCTGGCCGCCGATGCCGGCGCGGCGCATGGGAGCGAACCCGAACGCCGAACCGAACTGATTTGGGGTGAATGCGAGCGCATTGGGATAGGCCGCGCGGTCCTCAGGGGTCTTCGGCGTCGGGACGGAGGTACCGGCCGCGCACCCGGTTGCCGTGCCGGTGCGAGACGGCCACACCACGCTGCCCGGGGATACCGGTGTCGTGCCCCCGGATGGGGTGCCGGTGTCGGCGGCGACGGGCTGCAACTGCGGGGCACCCACCGTGAAACCGGTCACAAGTGCCGGGTCCTGAATACCTTTGCCCGGCTTGAAGGCATCGGCTTGCTCGGGCGTCATGGTGGCAATGAGAAATCCATGTGTCACATCGAGCGTGGTATCGACCACTCCGATGCTGCGCAGCTCGGCACGAACGGCACGCACCGTTGCCGGCGTGGCACCGAACTGTGCCGCGAGCGCTCCGACAGATGCGTAGCGCCCGTACGCCGGGCCTGCGGGGTTTGACACTGCGTTTGCGAATGCTTCGAGGCCCGCGGTGTCGCGGGTGAGGCCGACCGCGACCCGAAGGGGCTGCTCGGGCGTTGTCCCTGCCACCGCCAGAGCGGGAAGTGCAAGGACGAGAGCAATCGCGAGTGTCTTCACTGGGGAGTCCCAAGGGGAGCAGGTGGATGTATTTCCGACCTGCCCCGAACACTAGACGGGGCACACCCACACCATCCCGCGTTGCGCGGTTTCGCCGCGGCCTGAAGGATGGCGCAGAGGCCTTTGCGCGCGCGAGGGCTGGCGCGGTTGATCAAGAGGCGGTGCGACGCGCGCGGATCGATGACGTGATCGAATCGACCGAACTGCGCGCGTTCTAGGGTCTGCGAACTGCGCATGACTTCAGTGACGAGCCATGCGCGGTTGATCTCGCGTCGGCGGCAAGCCTGCTTGCCGGCCTGCGCGCGCCTGAAAGCTGAAATGGGCAGTACTGGGATTGAACCAGTGACCTCCCGCGTGTGAGGCGGGCGCTCTCCCGCTGAGCTAACTGCCCGGGGTCCGGCAGGGTACCAGCCGAAACCCACCGTGCGGAATGGCTGGCGGGCCGGTTCCCCGCCCCGCAGGGCGGGGCACCCTCATACGACGACGGCACCTCCCGCCACATGGGCGGGAGGTGCCGTCGTGCCCTGCCAACTACTCATGGAGGCTGGTCAGTGACTCATGGTGCCGCTGGCTGCCTTTGTCTTGAACAGGCCAACCGCGCCCTTGGTCGCGTTGGTGAAGTCGTGGGTCACGAAGGGGTAGATACCTTCCTGATCCACATGGAACTCGGCGATGGACCCCTGCGATGCCGAGAGGTTGAGGGTTTGGTTACCCACTACCTCGTTGGCTGGGTTGCCGTCCGTCCATGCACGGTCAAAGATGGTGCCCACCACGTGGAAGGCGCTCCAGGTGTTGGGACCCGCCGCGAGAATGAATGCGCGAACCTGTTCTCCGCGCTTGATCATGATCGGGTCCGCCTTGTACTGAGCGGCGTAGCCGTTGAAGGCCACCACCGTGGGAGCGTCGTTCATCAGCTTGGCGTCGTCAACCGTCGTGCCGGGCGTGTCGGAGACGTAGAAGTCGGACTGCACGAGCGCGACCTCGCGATCGACGGGTGGCAGGCCCTCCTTGGGCTCCACGATGATCATCCCGTACATGCCATTGGCGATGTGATGCACCACCGGCGCGGTGCCGCAGTGGTACATGAACACGCCCGGGCTGGTGGCCACGAACGAGAATGACCAGCTCTGACCGGGAGCGACATCGCGGAATGCCTTGTTGGGGGCGATGCGCGCAGCGTGGAAGTCGATGGAGTGCGGCATGGAGGTCTTGTTGGTGATCGATGCCTGCACCGTGTCGCCCACACGGACGCGTACCACCGGGCCGGGCACCTGGTCGCCGAAGGTCCACAGCTTGACGACCTTGCCCGGTGCGATCTCCACGACCTTCTCGGTCATGTCGAAGTGCACCTTCTGAACTCGCGTGTCCTTGTATGCGGGTGCATCGGCACTCATCGTGTTCTTGGGGGCAGCGGGCGCAGTGGTCGTGGGCTCGGCCGACGCAGATGCGGAGTCACCGCAACCTGAGAGTCCGACTCCCAACGTCAATGCGCCTGCCGCTACTGCGAGGGATCCGAGAACGGCAACGCCGGTACGAACGCGGCGGGGCTTCCTGGGCTCTCCTGGGGAATTCACTTTGAATCCTTCCGATGGGCGGTGACCGGGGGAGCCGCCGTCATTGATTCTTACTGTGTAATATGGAGTAAATCAGATCGCTCATCTTTCTTACAGTCGTTATTGGAGCAATGTGACACCTGTCCCACCAGCCACGGAGAATCCACCGGGCCTCAGCTCACAGGAGGCGCAGGCGCTCGCCCATCCGTCGCGGGCAGGCATCGCCGAGGCACTCGGGGGATCACCCCTCGGAATGACGGTGTCCGAGTTGGCCGATCACATGGGCCTTCACCCCAACGCCATCCGCCAGCACCTCTCGGTGCTGCAGCAGGCTGGCGTGGTCACATCCGAGGCATCGGCGGCCACGGGGCGACGAGGGAGGCCCAGTCGGCGCTACAGCCTGGTGACCCCCCATGGCGTGGCTGCGGTGGGACATCGTGAGCTGGTGGGGCTGCTCCTTGAGATCGTTCGCCGCAGCGGGGCATCCGAGAGTGTCGTGGAGGCCTTTGGGATGGAGCGTGGCCTGCGTCTGGTCGGAAACGACGTCACCGGTCAAACGCAAGCCCTCACAGGAGGACTCGCAGGCATGGGATTTGCGCCGGACGAGGTCACGAGCCAGGCAGACCGTCAGGCCGGCGAGATGGATCTGCGCCTACGGGCCTGCCCGTTCAAAGAGGCGGTTCAGGCCGAGGGTGGCCACCTGATCTGCGTACTGCACCGGGGGTTGGTGCGCGGTGTTCTGGAGCGGGTGAATGAGGAGGCCGAGTTGGT
>CANJMX010000079.1 GCA_947475125.1 Actinomycetota bacterium | reverse complement strand
GTTCAACGACACCGTCGTCACCCTGTTTCTGGGCATGTACGTGCTCACGCTGGTGCCGAGCATGCTCACGCTGGGACAGTTCTCCGACCAGGTGGGCCGCAAACCGGTGCTGCTGGCCGCCATCTCGGTGCTGGCCGTCGCGCAGATCATCATCCTGTCCGAGCCAGGCCTCGTGGGGCTGCTGCTGGCCCGCGCGATGCAGGGTGCCGCCACCGGCGCATTCTTCGGCACCTGCACGGCGTTTCTCGTGGATGCCAGCCCACCCGCAAAGCGGCGGTTCTCATCTGCGCTTGCATCTATCTCGGTGCGCCTCGGTCTGGGCCTCGGACCGGGCATCTGCGGGGTGCTCATCCAGTACGCACCCGACCCATTCCAGCTGCCATTCGCGGCGCACCTGGTGCTTCTGGCCATCGCCGCGTGCATCGTGTGGTGGCTGCCCGAGACGGTGCTGCAGCGAAACCGGCGCCCTATTCGCCTGCGACTCGAGGTGCCTGCCGCCGAGCGGTCGGTGTTCTGGCGGGTGCTTGTGCCATCGGGGATGATCTTCAGCCTGTTTGACGGCGTGTCGCTGTCGCTGGTGCCGGTGTTCATGGTGCGGGTGCTGCACGTGCAGAACTACGCGCTGGTGGGTGCGGCGGGGTTTCTGGTGCTGGTCACCGGGGCGCTCAGCCAGTCGCTGGTGCCCAACATGCGCGCGCGCCGGGCCATTCTGCTGGGGCTCAGCGTTGCGTGTGTGGCGTTTGTGGGCGTAGTGGTGGCCGCCCCGCTTGAGTCCACAACCCTGTTGCTGGCGAGCGTGGCCGTCACCGGGGCCGCATGCGGGCTGGTGTTCAAGGGCGGAATCGATCTGTGCACGGAGATCGCCCCGCCCGAGGACCGCGGCAAGCTGCTGTCGGCGTACTACGTGGCCTGCTACCTGGGTGGCTTTTCCGTGCCGCTCATCATCGTGGGCGTGATCGCCGACATGATCGGCCTCACGTGGGCACTGGCAATTCTGTCGATGGCCGCAGCGCTGGCCGCGCTCTGGGTGGGGCTGGTGGGTATCCGTGCGCTGCGCGGTCTCCAGCGCGTGGAGATTGTGGCCCCCTAGGATCCACCGATGGACGAGTTGCTGCAGAACGATGTCGCCCGGCTCACCGAACTGATGGGTGGGGCCGAGCGCTGCGTCGTGCTCACCGGCGTGCGCATGGGTGCGACCGAGGAGACCGAAGCGAAGGCCGCCGGGTTGTCGTGGAGCAACGTTGTGAGCCTTGAGGTGCTTACGGCCGACCCCGCCCGGTTCTGGGAGCAGTGGCTGCCGCTGGCCGTTGAGTCGGCCGCGCGCGTTCCCCGTGCCGAGCACGAGGCAATCGCCCGTCTGCAGACGGCGGGAGTGATCAAGGGGCTCATCACCCAGGCAGTGGATGACCTGCATCGCAAGGCGGGGAGCCCCGAGGTTGTCGAGGTGCATGCAAACGTGATGTCCGGCCGCTGCGACCGGTGCCGCGATGTCTATGCGCTGTCGGAGGTGGTTGTGCTGGCCGGGGCGGCGGACGATGGCGTGCCCCGTTGCACCCGGGACGAGTGCGGCTACCCGCTGCGCCCCACCGGCACCGTGTGGGGGGAGCCCCTGGTGGAGAGCGCAATCATGAAGGCCTGGGATCTGGCCGCTTGGTGCGACCTGTTCGTCATTCTCGATACCCAGTTGCGTACCGACCCCATGGCCATGTTGCCGTCGGTGCCGCTGAAGCACAGCGGTCGCGTGGCGCTGGTGGGCAGCACCCCGACCCAGTACGACCGCTACGCGGAGCTGGTCATCCGCTGGCCGAGCCCCGAGGTCATTACGGCCGTGGCCCACCAGTTGGCTCCGTCGCCGAGGGCGGAATAGGTCATCGGTGTTGACGCAGGTCAATCACCCGGGGCGGGGCGGACGTACGCCCACCCTCACCACCGGGTAATCGATGACTGCTGCGTGAGGCGAGTGGTATCCCGGCACCGCATGCCCCACCGCAAGGGGGAAAGGCAATTCGGCGTTCGGGGTTCCGCGCGAACTCACAACCGTGACGTGCAGACCTAGTAGATCTCGGCGATCCGCACGTTGTTCGTGATGGTCTCCTCGTCGAAGTCCATCTCTTCCTCGATGTTCACCGGCACACGTGCCGGGAGCACTACCTCAAACTCGCCCTCGTCTGTGACGTGGTCGTCGTAATACTTTGAGAACTCAGCGATGGTGAACCCGAGCACCTCGTGCGTGTCGGGATCGAAGAACACCGTGACACCCTCCGTGTTGGTCACAGCAGAAGCACTTGGGTGCCCTCTGTGAATAACGCGGTAGGTGTCGGTTTCTTTGTTGTAAAAGGGGTCGTCGGCCACCGTTTCTCCTTCGTGCCGCTGTCGGTTCCCGCGTACTCAGGGCGATGGTAGCGTGGCCGCGTGCCCGGTACGACCGATAACAGCGCAGATGATCTGGGTCAGGTGCTTGTCGCCTGGATGCTGGAGAACCGCCCGGCCCTCGACAACCGCATGCGCGCCGAGGGTTCGCGGGGGCTCGTGCAGGAGTTCATGGCGGCCGAGGGCGGGCAGTTGCCAAGCCCCGAGGAGCGTCTGGACCGTGCCCGCGCCGCAAGCGCCCGCGCGTGGTTGTCGCACCTCGCCGCCGCAATCGAGGCGAAATGGCCCGGAGCGCCCACCGGCCTCGCCAAGCGTATGACCGAGTTCCTCGTTGCCGGCGATGAGCGCCTGGAGGCCTTGCGTCTGGACGAGGAGGCCCGGGGCGAGCAGCGCGGCCGCGCTGCCGACCCGGCTGACGAGCGCCGCGAGGTGGAGCTCCGGTCGCTGGGCCGCCTGTTTTCGGAGGGAATCGGTTTTACGTGCCGTCCGGGTGGCGACGAGGGGCCGGCCTTTGCCCGTCGCGTGACCGAGTGGCAGTCGGAGCACCTGCTTCGCAACCGCGAACTCATCGACGCCGCCATTGCGCGCACCACACCCGAGGGGCTGTCTGGTGCCGAGGAGGCCGCCACCCTGTGGGAGCGCACCCCCGAGGGAGCGCGCGCCCGTGAGGCCGCGCTGCTCTGGGCCCGCGTGCAGTTCCTCACCGAGGCCGTGGGATCGGCGCTCACCGAGGCCGGCGCTCCCAGCAGCGACCAATGACGCCGCTCGCCTCCTGCGCTCCATCGGGGTGCAGCGCGGCCGCACGCGTGCCGGCACGATGACGACTTCGGGCGACCGACCACTGGCCGGGCGCCCCGTGGATATCTCGGCCCACCACACGCTGTGTGTTCATGGATTCAGGGGGATGGGCTACTCCGACGGCTTCGTTGCTGCGCTTTCGCAGGTGGTCAGCACGCTGCGCGACGAGCCCGCCACGCAGGTATGTGTGCGCATTGGGTCCGACACCGTGTGCAGGTCGTGCCCGTCGCTTGGCGCCGGTGGGTGCCTGCGGTACGGCATGGGGGTCGTGCAGCAGGATGTACGCGTGGCCGGGGTGCTCGGCGTGGAGTCCGGGGATGTCATGCCCTGGGCCGATCTGCAGCAGCGAGTGCGCGACAGGGTGGCCCCCGACGACCTCACGACCCTGTGCGAGGGATGTCCGTGGCTCGAATATGGGGTGTGCGCGCAGGGCATCGCCGACCTCCGGGCGGGGCAGGGCATCACCTACGAGGGCTGATCGCCGGCAACGGTGGTCTCCGCAGCAGCGTGGTTTTCGTCCCCGACGACTTCGGTTCATCCGACACAAAGTGCCGGGGTTGGGTATGGTCCCCAACCGGCGAGAGAGCGGTCCATTTCGAGGGCCGCGCGACCGAGGTTCCGGGCGACGTCACCGCGGCTCCGTATCCCTTCTGGATCGGGTCGCGATCAGTGCGTCCGGGGCTGTGAGGCTCAGGAGGACGGGAATGGCCGAGGGCACCCCCGACGTCAAGGAAGCACGCCGCATGCTCGCAAAGGGCATCTGCATCGCAGGTGTCGGTGAGACAGAGCAGGGCATCATCAGCGACCGCGGCTCGTTTGAGCTGCTGGCCGAGGTCACCAAGACCGCGCTCGACGACGCTGGTCTTGAGCTCAAGGACGTTGACGGCATCGTCACGGCGTTCTCCTTTGTGGAGTCCACCCTGATGCACTCCACGACCTTGGCCGACTACATGGGCATGAAGCCTGGCTACTTCGCCTCAGTTGCTGTCGGTGGCGCCACCGCCCCGCTTATGGCCGTGCAGGCTGCGCTGGCGATCGACGCCGGCCTCGCCGAGACCGTCCTTTGCGTCCGCGGCGACAACACCCGTTCGGGTATCTCGTCGTCGGGCATGCTCGCCATGGCCCGCGAGATGAGCCACGGTGCCTACGAGGCTCCGTTCGGCCTCACCACCATCGGCGGGTACGGCCTTCTGGCCCAGCGCTACATGTACGAGCACGACATCCCGCAGGAGGCCCTCGCGGCCGTCGTTGCCACGCAGTCGGAGCACGCCGCCCTGAAGTGGAACGCAATGCTCCGCGATGTGGTCACGGTTGAGGAAGTCATGGAAAGCCGCTGGATCGCCACGCCATTCCATGCCCTTGACTGCTCGCTGGTGTCCGATGGTGCCGCCGCGTTCATCGTCACCACGGCCGCGCGCGCCAAGAACATGAAGAAGAAGCCGGTTTACATCACCGGAATCGGTGAGGGCTTCTCGCACCAGTACATCTCGCAGGCCGCCTCGGTGGCCTCCGTCCGTGACGGCCTCGGCCGCGCGGGTCGCCGTGCCATGGAGGTCGCCGGTATCACCGCGCAGGACCTCGATGTGGCCGAGATCTACGACTCGTTCTCGTTCACCCCGCTTATCGCCCTTGAGGGCTTTGGCGTGTGTGGACCCGGCGAGGCCGGTGCATGGGTGCTGGAGGGCAACGCCAAGCTTGGCGGCAAGCTCCCGATGAACACCCACGGTGGTCTGATCCGTCAGGCCCACCTCGGTGCCATGCACCACATCGTGGAGGCTGTGCTGCAGCTTCGCGGTGAGGCGGATGACTCCGCGAAGACCGAGTTCAACGGCGGCAACCACCAGGTTCCCGGCGCGAAACTTGCAATCACGAATGGCTCGGGCGGCATCCTCGCGGCCACGAGCGCGCTGGTCCTGTCCAGCGAGCCGCCGTCTGCGGCGTAGTACCGCTCACGACCGAGACGACTGAGGAGACACCGAGCAATGTCAGAGAAGCCCGCATACACCAAGCCGCTCCCGGACCTTCGTCCGGAGGACGCCACCTTCTGGGAGGCCCTCAAGGAGCACCGGTTCATCATCCCGTGCGATGACGCCGGCAAGCCGTTCTGGTACCCGCGCAAGTATGCGCCGGGCACGCTGAGCGCCACCAGCTGGATGGACGCGACCGGCAACGGCACCGTCTACACCTACTCGACCCACTTCATGGGGCCGAGCAAGGCCTACAAGGGCGACCCGCCGCACATCGTGGCGCTGATCGACCTCGAAGAGGGTCCGCGCATGATGAGCATCCTCGTGAAGGACGAGGAGGGCTACCCCTCCCTCGATCCCGAGGACGTCACCATTGGAATGAAGGTCAAGCTCGTCTTTGATGACGTGACTGACGAAGTGACAATGCCCAGGTTCACCCCCGCCGGCTGATGCCGCGGCAAGACACGACGAGCAGACGAAGGAGATAACGGCGATGGCCGAGTGGAGTGATTGGTACGCAAAGGACGATCCGACGAAATGGATCCTCGCGAAGGTCCTCAGGGACCGCGCTGAGGCACATCCGGACAAGGATTATCTGAAGTTCGCCGATAACCCGTGGGTGAGCTACGGCGAAGTGAACGCCCGCTCCAACCGCGTGGCCAACGCCCTCCTCGCCCGTGGCGTGGAGAAGGGCGAGTCGGTGTCGGTGATGCTGCCGAACTGCGAGGAGTTCCTGCCGGTCTGGTACGGCATCCTCAAGGCCGGCGCCGTGATGAGCTCCATCAACACGGCGTACAAGGGCGACTTCCTGTCCTGGACCATCAACCTGGTCGAGGCCAAGAAGCTCATCATCTCCGACGTCTTCCTTGACCGTCTGGACTTCGTCATCAAGGAGCTGCCGCTCCTTGAGCACGTCATCGTGATGCACACCGGCGCGCAGGAGGGTCCCGACCCATCGCTCAAGTGGGAGCCGCTTACGGCCCTCATGGATGCATCCGACTCCGAGCCCGACGGCGTGGAGTACTCGTGGGTGGATGATGCCCGCATCATGTTCACCTCGGGCACCACTGGTCGCTCGAAGGGCGTCATCAAGCAGAACGCCGCCGACTACTTCTCGGCACGCGGCCTGTTGGAGGTTGTGTCCAAGACCTCCGGTCGCTCCATCGAGGACCTTGCCGACGACACGTTCTTCTCGTGTCTGCCGCTGTTTCACAGCAACGCGCAGGTGCTGTCCGGCTACCCGGCGCTGGTCGCCGGCGGGCGCATCGCCTACACCGAGCGGTTCTCGTCGAGTCGCTTCTGGCAGCAGGTCATCGACGCGGAGGCCACGGTCTTCAACTCGATCGGCGCGGTGTCGTACTTCATCTGGAACATCCCCGAGTCGGACCTGGACAAGCAGCACAAGGTCCACACGGTCTTCGCCGCCCCGGCGCCGAAGGACATCTACTACGAGTTCCAGGAGCGCTTCGGCGTCAAGTTCATTGAGGGCTACGGGCTCACCGAGACCGGTATGGCCACCTACATGGACCCGACGCGCGACCCGGTTCCCGGCACCATCGGCGTGGCCAACCCCGGCTACGAGGTGACCGTCGTGGAGCCCGGTACCGACCGCCCCGTGCCGCCGGAGACCCCCGGCGAGATCGTGGTGGACATGAAGATCCCGAATATCGTCATGCGCGCGTACTACGGCATGCCCGAGAAGACGGCTGAGGACTTCCGCAACCTCAAGTTGCACACCGGCGACCTCGGTCGTATGGACGCCGACGGCTACATCTACTTCATGGACCGCGTGAAGGACTACATCCGCCGTCGCGGCGAGAACGTGTCGTCCATGGAGGTTGAGCGCCAGGTATCCGAGCACCCCAACGTCAAGGAGGCCGCCGCCATCGGCGTGAAGGCCGGCGAGGGTGCATCGAGCGAGGACGAGATCATGATCGTCTGTGTCGCCGAGGGTGCCGCTCCGAACCCGGTGGAGCTCACCGAGTTCATGGCCGAGCGCATGCCGTACTTCATGGTTCCCCGCTACATCCGCTTCGTGGACTCGCTCCCGAAGACGCCCACCGAGCGCGTGCAGAAGGTGAAGCTGCGCGACG
>CANJMX010000078.1 GCA_947475125.1 Actinomycetota bacterium | reverse complement strand
GTCTTGAGGGTTCACCCTCACGTTTTCCCGGTGGTTACTGCGAGGGGGAAACACCTCTTCCCATTCCGAACAGAGTAGTTAAGCCCCTCAGCGCCGATGGTACTCCGGACTCACGTCCGCGGGAGAGTAGGTCGTCGCCGGGATTCATTGCATCGAAGGGCCGCGTTCACGCGCGGCCCTTCGTGTTTTTGCGTTCGCGACCCAGTCGGTGATGTAACTCAGCGTTCCCGCCGGTTGCATGAGGCTCCCCGGCTTTGTGGTTGCAGCCGTGGCACCGACCGAGTTACGTGATCTCCCGTCTCCGGCGTGGAGCACGGATGGGATACGTCCACGGACGGTGGCGGGTAGGATTGCCGCGTGAACAAACACGGCGGGCACGGAGTCAACTGCGTGGTGGTCGGTGCCGGCCTGGCTGGCCTTTCGGCCGCGCATCGGCTGACCCGGGATGGCGCGCGGGTGACCGTGGTCGAGGCATCGGCGCAGGTCGGCGGGCGGGCCCAGACCGTGGACGTGGCTGGGCGGCCGGCAGACCGTGGCTTCCAGTCGGTTTTCACTGCGTACGAGGACACGAGCACCTTTTTGGGTGAAATCGGCTTCCGGCAGCGGGATCTGGTGCCATTCGACCGGGGCGCGGTGGTGCACGACGGTCTCGATTGGCACCGGCTGGGGCTGTCGGCGCGGTTGGTTCGGCGCTTCCCGTCATTCACCACGGCCGACGTCATTCGACTTGGGCGCCTGGCAGCTGAGGTGCGGGTCACTTCGTGCGCACACCTGCTCGGCGGAGAGGAGCAGGATCAGACGACGGCCGACTACCTACGGCGCCGCGGGTTCTCGGGTGGGGCGATTGAGGGGTTCTTCCGGCCGCTCTTCGGCGTGATCACACTGGATCCCGCGTTGGAGTCGGATGCCGGGTACTTCCGGTTCCTCATGCGGATGCTGGTGCGCGGCCGGGCGGCGATACCCGTTGAGGGGCACGGGATGATCGCCGAGTGGGCCGCGGCGTCGGTGATGCAGGGTGGCGGATGCATCCGCACCGGGAGCCCTGCGGCCGAAATCGTTGTGGGCGAGGGCGGCCGGGCGACCGCGGTACGACTGGACGGTGGGGAGCTGCTGGGTGCGGACGTCGTTGTTGTTGCAGCCCAGGCGCCGGCTGCGCGGCGGCTTCTCGCCCCCCACGACTCCCGCACCGCCACGAGCCTCGACGTGGATCCCGCGGGGGTGACGACCCTGATCTACACGCTTGGTCGGCCGCTGCATTCCGGACAGGTGATCGTGCTGAACAGCGCGCCACGTGCGTCCGGCCGACGCATCGATCTGGTGTGCCAGGAGTCCAACCTCACGCGACCCGGCCTGGGACCGCCGTACGTGCTTCTGGCGACCTGCGTCCATGGGGACGCGGGCCCGCCATCCGACGTGAGTGGTCTGGAGGGGGAGATGGCACGGATGGTGGGTCGATGGAGCCCCGGGTTCGACTGGGGTCGCCATGCCCGGTTGGCCGACGTGGTGGTGGAGCCCTTCGCCCAGTTCCGGGTACCCCCCGGCACACGTCGCGCGCTTCCCGGGGCGCGTACGTCGATTCCCAACGTGCTGTTGGCTGGCGATGTGACCGCTCACCCCTCGATAGAAGGCGCCGTTTCAAGCGGATTCCGGGCCGCTGACGTTGTGTCGGCGATGCAGCTGTGACCGCCCCTGACAGGCAGTCAGAGGATGACGCTCAGGCTCGCTGGCAGGCGTCGGTTCGCGCGGCCCTCCCCTCGCTGGCCACGGAGGCGTATCTGAACACCGGCGGAGCCGGTCCGCTTCCCACCCCAGCCATCGAGGCCATGCGCGAGATGATTGCGCTTCAGGCGAGCAGGGGACGCATGAGCGCCGCGGCCGTCGATGCCGGCCGGCAGCGTCAGGCTGCGGTGAGGTCCGCGGTGGGCCGGGTACTTGGACGTCCGGCGGGCGAGATCGCGATTGCCCAGAGCAGCACGCACGCAATGAACGCAGTGATCTGGGGGCTCAACCTCGTGCCGGGCGACGAGTTGGTGACGACCGGAATGGAGCACCCTGGCCTGGTCGTGCCACTCGCCGCCGCAGCACGGAGATCGGGCGCGGTACTGCGAGTGGTGGACGTGGGGGATGGATCCGGCGGCCTCGAGGAGGTCGTGCGCACGGCGTGCTCGCCCCGAACACGGCTGGTGGCGCTCTCCCATGTCTCATGGCTCACTGGCGCCGTGCTTGATATCCGCGGCGCGGCCACTGCAGCGCATGAGGTGGGCGCGGTTGTGCTTGTGGATGGCGCGCAGGCGGCGGGTGCGATCGCGGTGGACCCGGTGGCTCTGGGCGTTGATGCCTATGCGATGCCGGCGCAGAAGTGGCTTCTGGGCCCCGAGGGCCTCGGGGCGCTGTGGGTGTCGGATGCAGCGCGTGATCGGCTTTCCGTGGTGTTCTCCGGGTATGAGACCGGTACCGATCATGGCTGGGACGGGTCGCTGACGATGCATGCCGATGCCCGCCGGTTTGAGGCCTCCACGCAGCCCGAGATTCTGCTCGCGGGGTGGGCTGCATCGATCGAATGGCTTGAGGGGCTGGGCTGGGACGCGGTCCATGCGGCCACCGCTGCCGCAGCGCGAGCCTGCCGGCGGGCGCTCGACGAGACAGACGGCGCGCAGCTGGATCCGCCCCGGTTGAGCGGGTCGGGTCTGGTGGCATTCTCAGTACCCGGGGTGGCACCCGAGATGGCCGCAGCAGCCCTGGCTGGTCGGGGTGTGATCGTGCGTCCGCTTCCTGCGCCCGGACAACTGCGGGCCTCCTGCGCGTTCTTTACCGATACCGATGACATCAATCGGCTCACGGAGGCGCTCAGCACCCTCGTTGCGTGTTAGCGTGCCCGCCCGTGAGCCAGCAGTTCGTGATCCAGGGCGGGCACGCACTGGCGGGTACGGTTACCCCTACGGGGAACAAGAATGCCGCCCTGCCGATCCTCGCCGCCGTCCTCCTCACTGATGAGGAGGTCATTCTCGAGAATGTCCCCGACATTCTGGACGTTCACGCCATGCTGGCGATCCTTGATGACCTCGGGGTATCGGTGCGCGAAGAGGCCGATGGTGCCCTCGCGTTCAAGGCCGAGACGATCAGGGGAACTGCGCTCGATCCCGATCTGTGCCGCCGAATCCGTGCCTCGGTGCTGTTTGCCGGGCCACTGCTCGCCCGCGAGGCGTCGATCAGGCTGCCCCTTCCGGGCGGCGACTTCATCGGGCGCCGGAGGATTGACACACACCTGATGGCGTTCCGGGCGCTGGGCGCGGAGATCGCCGAGGTTGACCGGGCATACGAGATGTCCCACAAGGGACTCCGCGGCGCGGAGATCTTCCTGGACGAGGCATCTGTGACGGCCACGGAGAACGTGCTCATGGCGGCGGTGCTCGCTGAGGGTCGCACCGTGGTGCTCAATGCGGCCAGCGAGCCGCACGTGCAGGACCTGGCCAACTTCCTCGTGACCTTGGGTGCCCGGATCGACGGCATTGGTACGAATCGTCTGATCATCGATGGGGTGGAGCGACTGGGCGGCGGCCGATACCGGATCGGGCCCGACTACATCGAGATCGCCTCGTTCATCGGATTGGCAGCCATCACTGGGTCCGACTTGGTGATCGACGATGCCAGGCCGGAGGACATGCGCGCCATTCTCCTGGGGTTCGGTCGGCTGGGGATCCACGTCGAGTGGCTTCCCGACGGCTCCCTGAGAGTGCCACCCGAACAGTCACTTGAGATCGTGGCCGATGAGGGCGGGGCGATTCCAAAGATCGATGATGGGCCATGGCCGGCCTTCCCGGCGGATCTCACGTCGATCGCGACTGCGGTGGCGACGCAGGCCCGCGGCGAAGTAATGATCTTCGAGAAGATGTTTGAGAACCGCCTCTTCTTCGTTGACAAGCTCGTGGCCATGGGCGCTCGAATCATCCTGTGCGATCCCCACCGCGTGGTGGTGAGCGGTCCCGCGCAGCTGTACGGGGAACGCGTGGAAAGCCCTGACATCCGAGCCGGAATGGCAATGCTGATCGCGGGGCTGGCGGCGAAGGGGACAACGACCATCGGCAACATCACCCAGATCGACCGGGGCTATGAGCGAATCGACGAGCGCCTTCGCGCTGTCGGTGCTCGGATTGAGCGCGTTGATGACTGACTTCATGGGCGACCGGGTGCCCTTGCCCGATGGCGTAAGAGATGTGCTTCCTGTCGAGGCCGCCGAGCTCTCGGCGCTGGAGACCACCCTTACGGGCGTCTTCTCGTCGTTCGGGTACCGCGAAGTGCGTACGCCGCTCATTGAGTTCTCGGACGTGGTCGACCGGGGGCAGGACCAGGGCATCGGCCGTGCGTACCGGATGTTTGATGACCAGGGGCGCGTGCTCGTGCTCCGGCCAGACCTGACAATCCCCATCGCCCGTCTCATCGCCACCCGGATGGCCGACGAGCCCGGCCCCGTTCGCGTGTCGTACGCGGCCAGGGCGGTGCGGCCGCCGTCGGCGGGTACCGGCCAGGGCGCAGAGCGGCGGCAGGTGGGAATCGAGCTTGCGGGCGCTGGGGGAGCGGAAGACGACGCCGAGATCATTGCCGCGCTGGCAGCCGCGCTACAGGCCGCTGGCCTCGAGCAGCCGCAGGTCGCCATTGGATCGGTCGCGCTGGTGGATGCGGTTCTGGACGCGGTCGATGCCGATCAGGATGCCCGCGACGCCCTTTGGGGTGCGCTTCAGGGGCGGAGCATGGTGGCGTGGGCCAACGAGACCCGGCGGGTGCGCCGTGCGCGCGGCAGGCTGGGTGCCCTGCTTGCGGAACTCCCCAATCTCCGCGGGGGTGGCGAGCTGCTCACCCGGATCGCGAAGATCGCCCCTGCGGCAGCAGCTGAGTGCGCGCGCCTGCTGCACACGCTCGATCTTGTCGCCGCCTACGGGGCGCCCACGCCCATGATCGACCTCGGGGTGGTGCGAGATTGGAACTACTACTCGGGCGTCGTGATCGAGGCCTATGCCCCGGGTGCATCGGCGCCCGTTGCCGTCGGGGGGCGCTACGACGCCCTGGGCGCACGATTTGGCCGCCCACGGCCGGCGGTGGGCGTCGCGGTGACGCTGGATCTCCTTCACCACGCCGTCGGCGTGCCGGAGGGGCGTGAACCCCGCGGAGTTCTGGTTGTGGGTGGATCCGACACGCGGGTGACCGCCGCCGCGATGCTTCGCGCCACAGGGATTCCCGTGGTCGGGGTCTTGGCGGCCTATGCGGGCCCTGAAGAGTTCGCCCGCACGCAGGGGCTGCGCTACGTGGCGCGCCCCATGAAATCGGGCTGGAAGGTCGTTGACGTGACCGATGGCGTTGCAACCCGGATCGCCTCGCTTGAGGAGGGTCCATGGATCTGACCATCTGCGTGCCGCGTGGAGCGCTGTTTGATGAGTCGCTTGAGGCGCTGAAGGCAGCCGGGCTCCCGATTGACCCACTGCTGAATCTCGGGCGCAAGTTGATCGTGAAGTGCCCCGATGGGCCTACGTACATCACCACCCGTCCGACCGACGTGCCGGTATACGTTGAGAGCGGTGCGGCCGACCTCGGGATCGTGGGCCGCGACGTGCTGCTGGAGCGGCAGCCCGACGTGTACGAGCTTCTCGACCTCGGGTTCGGGGCATGCCGGATGGTGTGGGCGACCATGGCCGGCGATGACCCGGCACCCGCCGCCATTGAGCGCTTTGGAGTGGTGCGGGTGGCGTCGAAGTATGTGAATGTCGCCGAAGCCTGGTTTGAGAGCACGGGTCGCAAGGCCGAGATCGTGAAGGTGAATGGCTCCGTCGAGCTCGCGCCGCTCGTGGGGCTCGCAGATGGAATCGTGGATCTCGTGGCAACGGGCAAGACACTTCGCGAGAACGGGCTCGTTGAGCGTGAGCAGATCTTCGACTCGTCAGCGCGTCTTATCGCCAACCGGGTGAGTCACAAGCTGGAGGCAGCAGCGGTCGACGATCTCGTGCGGAGGTTTGCGGAGCACGCACGATGAGTGACGTGCGCCGAATGCGCATGGCGCCCGGCGGTGCGTGCGCATTTGCCGCGCAACTGCGTCCCGCACCGGCAGAGGGCCCCGGGCTGATGGTCGCGGAGGCCCTCGCTGATGTACGGGCGCGCGGTGATGCCGCGCTGCTGGATTCGATCCGGCGATTTGACTGTCCGGCCTTTGCAGGCAGCGACGCCATCGTCGATCCGGCACGCATCGCCGAGGCCCAGGCCGTGCTCGACCCCATCCTGCGCGCGGCCATTGATGTCGCGGTGTCAAACGTGCGCGCCGTGGCCGAGGCGAGCTGCCCATCTGAGTCGGAGGCTGTCCTTCCCGAGGGGCAGTCGGTACGCATCCGCGCGATCCCGGTGGGTGGGGCCGGGGTATATGTGCCCGGTGGCCGGGCGGCGTATCCGAGCAGCGTGATCATGGGCGTGGTTCCCGCGCAGGTGGCCGGGGTCGGGCGCATCGTTGTCGCCACACCTGCCGGCCCGTCGGGGCTTCCGAATGCGGTGGTGCTGGCCGTGGCAGGAATTCTGGGAGTGGATGAAGTGGTCTCGGTGGGTGGGGCAGCCGCCATTGGGGCGCTTGCCTTCGGTACGCAGACCATCGAACGCGTGGACGTCATCACCGGCCCGGGGAATTCTTGGGTACAGGAGGCAAAGCGTCAGGTTTTTGGCACTGTCGGGATCGACTCGATCGCCGGGCCGAGTGAGCTTGTGGTGCTGCTGGACGCGACTGCGAACCCCGTGGCGATTGCCGCGGATCTGCTCGCGCAGGCCGAGCACGGTGTCGACAGCCCGTCGATTGCCGCCGCCTGGGACGCCAGTGTGCTCGATGCGCTTGCAATGGCGCTTTCGGAGGCGAACCCGCCCGTTGGTACCATCACGCTCGTCGACTGCGCCACGCAGGACGACGCCATCGCCTTGGCGGAGGCCTTTGCTCCGGAGCATCTGCAACTCGCGATCTCCGACGCGGAGGCTGTCGCACCACGTATCACCCGGGCGGGGTGCGTCTTCCTCGGGCCCCTCGGCGCCACTGCCTTCGGCGATTACGTCGCGGGTTCCAACCACATCCTTCCCACCGGCGGCGCAGCGCGTCACGCATCATCGGTCGGGCCGGCAACGTACATGCGCAGGATGGCGCTCGTTGATATCCCGCAGGGGGCCGTGGACCGGCTCGCACCGCATCTGGCAGCACTGGCCGACGCGGAGGGATTCCCCGAGCACCGTCGCTCCGCAGAGGTGAGGTCGTCCTCATGAACCGCACAGCAACTGTCCG
>CANJMX010000077.1 GCA_947475125.1 Actinomycetota bacterium | reverse complement strand
GCAGGAGGACGTCGGCGTGTCGTCCATCAAGACCACGCAGCGTCAGGCGTACGACCTGATGACCGAGGGATATGGCGTGGGCTACAACGGCCCGCTGCTTGTGGCGGTCAATCTCGATCCGCCCGCGAAAGAGAACCCCACCGTCGCGGCGCAGGAGAACGAGGCCAAGGCACTTCAGTCGCAACTTGAGGCCGAGCAGGCCCAGGGGCAGGCGCAGCAGGCACAGCTCGAGGCTGAAGCGAAGGCGGCACAGGCGAAGTCTGCGCGTATCAAGAAGGAGCGCCAGGCGCTCGACGCCGACGCACAGGCGCTGGCCAGTAAGCGTGCGGTTTTGGTGGGGCAAGTCCGCGCACTTCGCGTTGAGGCGCTGGGCGCCGCTGCCGGGCGTGCGGCGGCGTTGCGGACCAAAGCGCAGGCGCAGGTTGCGAAGTCCGAGGCAGCGGCCGCAAAGGCCCGCACCATCTCCGGCGACATCAAGACGACCCAGGCGGCGATTGCCGCAGTGAAGGCCGAGATCGCCGCGGGCGTGGACCCGCGCATGCTCGCCCGCCTAGAGAAGCGACAGGCCGACCTTGAGGCCCGGGCGAAGTCGCTCATCGCCCAGAAGGACGTGCAGGCCACGGTGCAGGCCGATGCCAAGGCAAAGGCCGCGTCGCTGCGCGCGCAGGCGGTTGCCGCACTCTCGGCGCCACGCACGCCCGAGCAGACCGCGCTGCTGGCACAGGCGCAGTCGCTCGAAGCACAGGCCCGCACCTTGGCCAGCCAGCGCGCGACGCTCGTGCACCGCCGCGACCTGCTGCTGCAGCAGGAGGCCTCACTTGCCCGCCAGGTCGCCTCCATCGAGTATCAGAAGAAGCAACTCGAGGCACTTCAGGCGGAGGCCACGCAGCAGGAGGCGGAGGCGAATGCCCTGAAGGCGCAGGTGACCGCCGCCCTCACCGCTGCAGGCGGCAATCCGCTGGGCACCGACCCACGTCTGGTCACCCTGCAGAACGCGCTCAAGGCCACAGAGGGCGTGAAGGGCGTATCGGTGCCATCGGTCAACTCCAGCGGCACCGCGGCGTATTACAACGCCATTCCCACCACCGCACCGGCGGCCGACGCCACGGTGAATCTGGTGCACCGCGTGCGCGACTCAGTGGTACCGAAGGTGGAGAAGGAGACCAACGGGCTCACCGCCTACGTGGGGGGCACGACCGCGGGCAACATCGACCTGGCCGACGAGATCACAAGCTCGCTGCCCCTGGTGATCGCCACCGTCTGCCTGCTCAACATGCTGGTACTGCTGCTGGCCTTCCGGTCGATTCTCATTCCCATTCAGGCTGCGGCGGTCATCACGCTCATCTCGCTGGCCACCTTCGGGCTGCTCACGCTCGTGTTTCAGGAGGGCTGGGGATTCGCCCTTGTGGGGCTCGATCCGACCAATGCCTGCTGCTTTATCGGCGACCGGGCCACCGATCCCATTGCCTCGTACGTGCCGCTCATGATGTACGCGGCCATCTTCGGGCTGGCCAACGACTACCAGGTGTTTCTGCTCTCGCGCATTGGTGCTGACGGCACGGCCGTCGCACCGGCCAAGGCAGTGGCAGATGGCATTCGCAGCGCGGGCAAGGTAATCGCCACCGCTGCGCTCATCATGCTGTCGGTGTTCGCCGCGTTCATCATCAACGGCGACCCGGTCATCAAGCAGTTTGGCGTGGGCCTGTCGGCTGGCGTGCTGCTTGCAGGTGGCCTCACGCTGTTCATGGTCCCGGCAATCCTGCGGCTCATGGGCCGGGCCATCCACTGGATTCCCAAGTGGCTCGATCGCATCCTGCCGCACGTGGATATCGAGGGCCAGAAGCTGGTGGACAAGGCGGCGGCAACCACCGCCGATGCTGCGAAACCGACGGAGCCCGACGCCTAGTTCTGTGCCGGGCCACCGTGCTCGGGGCGTGATCGCGGGATCATAAGGGCGGCTGCGATGACGCCCAGGGCGATGATGGCGCCCACGAGGATGGCCCGGCCGTAGCCGTCGGCGAGCGCCGAGGCCGCGGACTCGCCGGCTTGGAGTGCCCCGGTGCGGTGGGCGGCGATAGTGGCCAGCACGGCCAGCCCGATGGCGCCGCCCACCTGACGCGACGCGTTGACCAGGCCAGATGCCAACCCGGCCATCTGCGGACCCACGGCCGACATGGCGGCATAGGTGCCCGGTGGAAAGCTGAGACCGAGCCCCAGGGACACCAGCGAGATGGGGCCGAGGATGTCCACCCAGTACGAGCCATCTGCTGAGAGGAATGACATCCAGAAGAGCGCGACGGCGATGATGACGCCCGAGACCGCAAGGATGGGGGTGGGGCCGGTGCGCGGCATGATTCGCCCGGCGATCTGTGCGCCCACGATGATGATGAGGGCCGCAGGGATAAACCCGAGGCCCGCCTGCAGGGGCGAGAGCATGAGCACCTCCTGCAGGTACAGCGACACGAAGTACCACATGGCGAACATCGAGCCACCCACGCAGGCCATGGCGATGTTGGCCCCGGTGAGCGCGCGCGACTTCAACATCCCAAAGGGGACGATGGGGGACGACGCCAGACGGGTCTCGATGAGGATGAAGGCGGCCAGCAGCACCACCGCGGCCGCGATGGGCACCAGAGTCCATGCCGAACCCCAGCCGTGCGTATTGGTCTGCACGATGCCGTACACAAATGCGGTGAGCGACAGCGTGATGGTGACCGCGCCGCCGACGTCGAGCTTCTTGCCTGCGCCCGACCCGAAGCTCTCGGGAATGACCCAGCGGCCCACGATGAGCCCCGCCACTCCCACCGGAATGTTGATGAGAAAGATCCAGCGCCACGAGAGGAGGTCGGTGAGGATGCCGCCAATCAGCACGCCCACCGCGCCGCCGCTGGCCAGCGAGGCGCTCCACATGCCGAGTGCCCGGGAACGCTCCTTGGCCTCAGTGAACGTGGTGGTGACGATGGTGAGGGTGACGGGGGAGAGAATCGCCGCGCCCACGCCCTGCACCGCACGGGCGGTGATCATGGCCCATCCGCTTGGCGCGAATCCGCACACCAGGCTGGCCAGCGTGAACACCAGAAGACCCACGAGAAACATGCGCCGCCGCCCGAACAGATCTGCGACGCGACCGCCCAGGAGCAGGAAGCCCGCATAGGTGAGCGTGTAGGCATTGACCACCCACTGAAGGCCGGTGGGGCTGAACCCGAGGTCCACGCGCATGATCGGCAGCGCCACGTTTACCACGGCGACGTCGAGCACCACCATGAACTGCCCCAGGCACGCCAGCAGCAGGATGAGGTTCTTGCGAACCGGCGGCGCGTTGGGGGCGAGGGTGTCGGGCACGGCGCGTGATGCTAAAGGTTTCCTCTGCAAGCGTCTGATCACTGGCTGAACAAGGAGTCCTTCGTGGACCGCATCCCATACATCCTGCTGCCGCTTCTCGGCGGTGCGCTCATCGCGGCGCAGGCGCCAATCAATGCGCGGCTGCGGGTGGTGGTGGGGTCGCCAATCGCCAGCGCGGCGTTGTCGTTCATCGTCGGCACCATCGTTCTTGTGGTGGGAGCGCTGGTGGTGGGTCAGGGCTCGTCGCTGGTCAACATCGGTGGCGGACCGTGGTGGGCGTATCTCGGTGGCCTGTGCGGTGCCGTGTTGGTGTTCGGCACGCTGGTGGCTGCCCCCCGGGTGGGTGTGCTCACCACCTTCGTGGCCGTGGTGCTGGGGCAGGTGCTACTGGCCGCTGCCATCGACAACTTCGGCTGGTTTGGTCAGCCCGTGGCGTCGTTCGGTTGGGACCGAATCCTTGCCGTGGTCCTGCTGCTGGCGAGCCTCGCGCTGCTGGTGCGGCGGGTCTAGGGGCGCGGTGACGCCACCCGAGTCCTCGCGGGACTCCTGAGGTTGTACGCCTGCGCCGGACAGGCCAGGCGTACTGGGCCGCTGGCGCGTCGGTGGCTGGTGGGCCGGGTGCCACGACGTGCCGCATCTCAGTGGGCATTCGATACTGTGAAATGAGTTCTGAGGGCCTGACCTCAGATCCCCCAGCGATTAGGAGCGTCACATGAGACCCCGCAGGCTTCGATCCCTCATCCTGCCCGGCACCATCGCTGTTGCCTGTGTGGCCCTGCTTCCCGTCCAGATGGCGTCAGCTGCGCCTGTCACCGGGGGCCCGGGAGCGACGACGGCCACTCCGGCCGGCGGCGGCTTCTATGGGGTGTGGACGCTGAAGAGCTGGGACATCAATGGTCAGGTGCTGCCGTGCCCGGTGCAACTCTCGCTGGGGCCGGGTGCGCCGTCCATCGGGTGCGGCCCCAACACCTTCCTCAAGTTGTTCCGGAGCGGCCGGTACCTGACCGATCTTCCGGTCTTCAATGCGAATGAAGCCGACAGCGGCGTGTTCGTGGTTGGCGACTTCGGCCCCAAGTACGGCTACACGATCGTCTTCGATGACGATGGGGAGAGGGATAGCCCACGCGCGTACCGGATGACGATCCGGAAGGCTGGATCCACCGCCCCCAAGAAGATGGCAATTTCGCTCGCCATGCGTCAGGGCGGCACGACGACGACCATCGCGATGAACTTCGTGCGCTACACCGGGTGAGCAACACCATCGGTGCCGCGCAGGTGCCGAGGGACAGCGTCGGGTGCATGGCTCTATCGTGTGCCGGTAATGGCAGGTAACGCAGATAGGCCCATCGGGGTGTTCGACTCCGGCGTGGGCGGACTCACCGTGCTCGACGAGCTGCTGGCCCGGCTCCCGTCGGAGGACTTCATCTACTTCGGTGACACCGAGTGGTTTCCGTATGGCGACAAGTCGGCTGAGGATCTGCGTGCACGGGCCGACGCCATCGCAGGGTGGTTGCTGGCGCAGGACGTGAAGATGATCGTGGTGGCTTGCAACACGGCCACTGCCGCCGCGCTCGCCCACCTTCAGACGCACCTTGATGTACCGGTGATCGGCGTGATGACGGCCGAGAGCCATGCTGCCGTGCAGAGCAGCCGCACACGCCGCATCGGCCTTCTGGCCACCGAGGCCACCGTGGCGTCGGGTTCGTACCAGCGCATGATCGCCGCGCACGACGCGGGCGCCGAGGTGACCGCCGTCGCCTGCCCACGCCTTGCGCCAGCCATCCAGAGCGGCGACCCATTTGATGAGTCGGTGGTGGACATGGTGCGCGAGTACACCCAGCCGCTTCGCGATGCCGATGTTGACACGGTCATCCTCGGCTGCACGCACTACCCAATGGTGGCCAAGTTGATCCGACGCCAGGTGCCCGACGCCACGCTCATCTCGTCGGGCGAGGAGATCGCCCGCGAGATCGCCGACACACTCGGCAGGCAGGGCATGCTGCGCGACGGCGGGCGCGAGGGGCACTACGCATTCGCATGCTCGGGCGACCCTGACGCCTTTGGCACGCTCGGCACGCGGTTTATGCAGATGCCGTTCGGGGATGTGCAGCACGTAGACCCGGGCGTGGGCCCGGCGACGTAGATGGGCGTCGAGCGGGTTCTCGCCACGATTACGGCCACCGATGGCGAAGTGCACGACGCACTGCTGCACATCGACGATCGCATCACCCGGGTGCGTGAGCGCTCATCAGGCCACCGCACGGCGGTCATCCACGTGCACGGGATCATGGGCAACTTCCTGGTTGGCACGCTCAGGTTTCTGCCCTCGCGCCTGGCCCGCGCCGGGTATCCCACCCTGGTGGTGGAGACCCGCATGGGCAATGTGGGCCAGCTCTTTGGCAAGGCGATCTTCGACGATGCCGTCAAGGACATCGCCGCCGCGTTCTGGTGGCTTGAGGCCCAGGGGTACGACCGCATTGTGGTGTGCGGGTATTCGAGCGGCGCCACGCTGGCGGCCCGGTACGTGGCCACCCACAACCTTGTCGGTATACGGGCGCTCATCTCGATCTCAGGTCCGTGGGGCCTGCCGCAGTCGCTGGAGGCGCGCAGTCGTAAGTGGGGCGCCGACCCGTCGTACGAGCAGATCGTGGAGCGCCTGGCCGGGGTGGTGGGATCGGGCACTCCTGATCGCCCCGAGGACGACCGTCTGTTCGTCATCGAACAGAGCCGCGGCCCCACCCGTCGCCCGCAGGACAGCGAGGTGTACACGTATCGCACCTGGTGGCACTCGCGGGGCCCCGAGGCCCACGCGGCCATGGCCTTTCGCCAGTTGCCGCACGTCACGGTGCCGACACTGTTTGCCCAGGGCACGGCGGATCAGGTGGTTGACCCTGAGGAGGCCGAGCGTCAGGCCGACCTGCTGCGCGAATCGGGTAACAACCACGTGGAACTGGTGTGGGTGCCCGAGGCGGGGCACTTCTACAAGGGGCAGGAGATCCTGCTGATCGATGCGGTCACGGAGTTCCTCGGGGGGATTGAGTGAGTTCCCGACGAACCGGCGCCAGGCGCCGCCCGGAGTTTGGGCGCGACGACCGCGAGATCAGCACCCGGCTCGTGACGCTGAACACTGATGATGGCCGCGTGTGGGATGGCATGCTCCTCCGCCCCCGGTTCGGGGCCCCAGAGCGCCGCCGCCTGCTGGTGATCGTCGTGCACGGCTCGGTGGGCAACTACCTGTCGGGAGTGCCGAGGCGTCTGGCCTTCGACCTGGCGCATCAGGGCTTCTCGGTCATGCCCATCAACACCCGGTTGGCCAACTACGGCCCGTTCTTTGGCGGCGGGCTGTTCGACAAGACCGTGCTCGACCTCCGAGCGGCCCTTGATGTGGCGAGGAACAACGGATTCCCGCGCGTGGCGCTGCTGGGCTACAGCATGGGATCAACGGTATGCACCAACTTTGTGGCCGAGGTACAGCCGCCCGAGGTGGTGGGGCTGTGCACCGTTGCCCACCCCGAATCGCTCCCCGAGTCGCTGCGTATGCGGTGGCTCAGGTTTGGTGCGTCGCCCACCTACGAGGAGGTGGTGGAGATCGCGCGGCCCATCGTGGCGGAGGATCCCGACGACCCCCCAAACGACCGCATCTTCACCGTCACCCGCGCAAACGGACCGTTGACCACTCCCGAGAACGCCGAGATCTGGACCTACGCCACGTGGTGGTCATCGCGTGGGCCGGAGTCGCCGCATGCCGAATCGCGCAAGCGCATCGGGTTGGTGAAGGTGCCCATCGGAATCTTTCAGGCGGGCAACGACCACCTCATCCTTCCGGGGGAGGGGTATGAACTTGCGGCAATCGCCAGTGCCGCTGGCAATCACGACGTGGCGCTCGACATGGTGCCCGGCGCCGACCATGTGTTCACCGGCTGCGCCGACGAAATCGCGATGATGGCCGGCGACTGGCTGGGGCACCTGGCATGAGCGACGACGTGCGTACGG
>CANJMX010000076.1 GCA_947475125.1 Actinomycetota bacterium | reverse complement strand
CGGGCGGGTCGTCACGGGAATGGCATCATTCACCGCGCGACCCCACGGCCGGGTAACCCGGAGCGGGACGCAGTACCCGAGGGCCCGCTCCGGCGGGCCCTCGTCGTTCCGGGCATCATCCGGCGGTGATGATGCCCTCGATCCTCCCCCGGTCCGTCGATCTTCGTTCAGGCCGCTGGTGGACCCTCGTCACCGTGCTCGCCGTGGCGACATTCTTCGCGGCGATCGGGTCGTATGCGATCACCCTCACCGACCTGATGATCAGTCCGATGCTGCTGACCCCGGGCATCGGTACCGCACTGATTATGCGATGGGGCTATTCGATCTGGCCAGGGTTCCTCGCGGGTGGTCTGATCGGCCAACTCATGGTGCGCGCCCGCGCGTGGACGCACATTTCGTTATCGCCGTCGTTCGCGTAGTCATCGTCATGGCCACCGCTGTCACCACTCCCACGGCACCGGCTTCGCCCACCACGGCGGCGACGCCGATCGCTGCGAGCACGAGCTTTGGTCGACCGGGTCGGGGGGCCGTTTACGTCAATGCTGCCCGCCACGGCCCAACGGGCCTCACAACGTAAGCAGGCCGAGAATGAGGAGGTACAGGCCCACTACGGCGAGCACCGACACGATGATGGCGATGTGGTGCTTCGCCACGCCCGTGCGAAAGCGCGTGAGCACGCGCACGGCCCGGCTCTGGTCAAACATGAACCACACGATCGGTATCCATCCCCACGAATACGAGATGACGCTGAAGATCACCACCGTCGCCATCGTGAAGCCCATTGCATGCCCGCTGGTCTCTGCCAACGCGATCGCATACCCGGGGCCCGGGAACCCGAAGATCAGGCCCACTCCCAGCGCCACCCATGATGATTCCACCATGCGCTCCAACCGCTTGGAGTCGCTCGCCCGATCCTTCTTCTTGCGGTGAGACCGCGCGCGCTCGTGCCACCACAACACATAGCCGGCGAACAGCAGCAGGACGAGCCCCGCCGTGATGTACGCCCCGGGCATCCGGTGCCCGCTGGTGAGGCCGCTCAGGTGGATCCCCGTATCGGCCAGGCCCACTGCCACGATGGTGCCGGCCACCAGCGACGTGAACAGCGCTCCACCCACAAACAGCCACGAGTGCTTCAGCCCCTTCTTGCCGCCCAGCAGATACAGCACCACGGCGAGCGTCTGCGGGGAGATGCTCGAGAGGAAGGCGAGTTCGAAAAAGCGCATGGGCCGCTAGTGGAGGATGTTGATGGCCCGGGCGGCCACGATGAGGATGACACCCAGCGAGATGATCGACTGCACGCTCATCATCGCCTTGACACGGGTGGTCATGGGCAGGGAGTCGGCCGGGGCGAATGACGATGCGTTGGTCAATGCGATGTAGAGGTAGTCGAGAAATGCCGGGCGCCAGGTCCAGGGCCCGGGCAGTTGGTACTGGGGGAACAGGAAGTCGGCATACCCCGGGGCCCGCTCGGCCCGCTCCTTCGGCCCCCCGCCATCAATCTCCCAATACCAGACCGCAAAGATGATGATGTTGGTAACCCAGATGTCGATGGCCGCCCACGTGAGGTCACGTCCCTGCATCCCATTTTCCTGGGTGATGCCGATGACGAGCGTGACGAGCGAACTGGCGTTGGCCACCGTGATGAGCGCGGCCAGCGTGATGCCGATATTGCGCAGACGGTTGCTCTCGGAGCGCGGGGGGGCCGATGCCGCCACAATCACCAGCACCACCTCGAGAGACGGGATGATCCAGCCAAACCACCGGTCCGCCATGACGTAGTTACTGGGCAGCAGGGCGTAGAGGCCCCCGGCCACGAGGATCGCGATCAGCGGAGGCCAGCGCGATTCCTGCCAGCTGTCGTTATGGAGGGACACCTCGGGGCTCACGGGCCTGATCATTGCATCCCTCCGCGGTGAACCGCGCAACATGCACTAGTGTCCCGCGCCGTGCCTATCCGAGAAGATCTCCGAAATGTCGCAATCGTGGCCCACGTGGACCACGGTAAGACGACCCTTGTCGACGCCATGCTCTGGCAGAACGGTGCGTTTCGCGACAACCAGTCCGTGCAGACCCGGGTGATGGACTCGGGCGACCTGGAGCGTGAGAAGGGCATCACGATCCTCGCCAAGAACACGGCTGTGCGTCGTGGCGACATGACCATCAACATCATCGATACCCCGGGCCACGCCGACTTCGGTGGCGAGGTGGAGCGCGGCCTGTTCATGGTCGACGGCGTGCTGCTGCTGGTGGATGCCTCCGAGGGCCCACTCCCCCAGACCCGCTTCGTGCTGCGCAAGGCGCTGGCCGCCAAGCTGCCCGTGGTGCTGGTCATCAACAAGATCGACCGCCCCGACGCGCGCGCGGCCGAAGTGGTGGACGAGGTCTACGAGCTGTTCCTCGACGTGGGTGCCGAAGAGGACCAGATCGACTTCCCCATCATCTACGCCAACGCCAAGGCCGGCACCGCATCGCTCAACGCGGAGACGCAGACTGAGGATCTCGGGGTGCTGTTTGACGTGCTGAAGGACCACATCCCCGCACCGTCCTACACCGAGGGCGCCCCGCTTCAGGCGCTGGTCACCAACCTCGCAGCCGACGCCTACCTGGGCCGTCTGGCGATCTGCCGCGTGCACGAGGGCACTATCCGCCAGGGCCAGCAGGTGGCGTGGTGCAAGGCCGATGGCACCATTGAGCAGGCCAAGGTCGTGGAGCTCTTCGTCACAAAGGAACTCGACCGTGTGTCGGTGGAGGAGGCCGGGCCGGGCGAGATCATCGCCGTGGCCGGGATGGCCGAGATCACGATCGGCGAGACGCTGGCCGACGTGGACGACCCGAGGCCGCTTCCCGTCATCACCGTCGACGAGCCCAGCCTGGGCCTCACCATCGGTATGAACACCTCACCGCTCGCCGGCCGCGAGGGCAGCAAGTTGACCGCCCGCATGCTGAAGGACCGCCTCGACGCAGAACTGGTCGGCAACGTGTCGCTTCGCGTGGTGGACACTGAGCGCCCGGACGCCTGGGAGGTTCAGGGCCGCGGTGAGTTGCAGCTTGCGGTGCTGGTGGAGACCATGCGCCGCGAGGGCTTCGAGCTCACCGTCGGCAAGCCCGAGGTGCTCATCCGCGAGATCAATGGCGTCAAGCACGAGCCCGTGGAGCGCGTCACCATTGACGCCCCCGAGGAGATGATGGGCGTCATCACCCAGCTGCTCGCGCTGCGCAAGGGCCGCATGGAGCAGGTGGTCAACCACGGCACCGGCTGGACCCGCATGGACTACCTGGTGCCCGCCCGTGGCCTGGTGGGTTTCCGCACCGAGTTCCTCACCGAGACCCGCGGAACCGGCCTGCTGCACCACGTGTTTGAGAAGTGGGACCCGTGGATGGGCGAGATCCGCACCCGTCAGCGCGGCAGCATGGTGGCCGACCGCGTGGGTCCCGTCACGTCATTCGCCATGACCAGCCTGCAGGAGCGCGGCACGCTGTTCGTGGCCCCGGGCGAGCAGGTGTACGAGGGCATGATCGTTGGAGAGAATGCCCGCACCGAGGACATGGACGTGAACCCCACGAAGGAGAAGAAGCTCACCAACATGCGTGCGGCGAGCTCCGACGACTTCGAGCGACTCATCCCGCCGCGCAAGTTGTCGCTTGAGCAGGCGCTCGAGTGGGTGCGCGAGGACGAGTGCGTGGAGGTGACCCCCGATACCGTGCGCATGCGCAAGGTTGAGCTCGTGGGAAACATCCGGGCCAAGTCGTCCAAGCGGAAAAACGCCGCGCCGTCCTAGCGGCCCCGGCGTACGATCGGGCCGTGCCCGACGTACGCATTGATGACAGCGTGACCCCCGCCGCCCACCGGGCGGGTCTCATCGCTGCGCTTGGGGCGCGCCGGGTGGACAACCGCTTCCACTACATCGGTGACCTGGCCGCGAGCCGCTGGCGCTCCCTGGCCACGAGTCACTCCCCCGCCCACGATGCCAATGACGGCGTGAGGGCCTACGACGACGCGGCGCGGGTGGCAATCGCCGCGCTGGGGGACGCACCTGTGCATGTGGTGGGTGTGGCGTGCGGGGATGGCGTGAAGGAGCGGCGGCTCCTGGGTGCGCTGCGTTCGGCCGGGCGCGAGCATCTATCGGCCACACCGGTCGACGTGAGCGTGTCGCTTGTGGTGGCTGCGGCCGAGGCCATGGCAGCAGTGCCGGGCGTTGATGCCACCGATGCCGTGGCCGTCGACATCATGGCGGTGCGCGATCTCTCACCCCTTCTGGCCCCGCGCCGGGCGGGCACACGCGTGGTCACGCTCTTTGGTGTCCTCTCCACGCTCGGGCCATCGTCACTCGAGGCGGGCATCTCCCTGCTCGACCCCGGCGACGTGCTGCTGGTCAGTGCCAACCTGCTTCCCGATCACCCGGGTTCCCGCGCTGCGGTAATCGCCCAGTACGACAACCCGCCCACGCGCATGTGGCTGGCCACGGTGCTCGAGGAGATCGGCATCCACGATGCCGGCGAGATCACGTTCCGCTGGCAACAGACCCCGGATGGCCCCATTGTGGTGGGCGAGGTCATGCCGGTTGGCAGTGTGGTGGCCGAGGTGGAGGGCGTGACCGTCGGCATACCAGCGGGGGAGCCAATTCGCGTGCTCGAGTCATTCCGCCATACCCCGGAGACGCTTGAGGCGCTTCTCGAGCAGGCGGGCCTCACGGTGCTTCACGTATCCGTCTCGCCGAGCGGCGAAGAGGGCATTGCCGTGGCGCGCCGGGCCTAGCCCGGGTTGATATCGCCGGGGCGCAGCGCGCCCAGCGTGTCCAGCACCCCGCGCACCCTGGGCACCTCGTGCGTGCGGAACAGTCCGGTGCGCCCCAGCGACGCAAGCACTGCAAAGAACGGCTCCGCCGACCTCACCTCGTCGCCGAAGAAGTCGAACGCGTGCGGGAGGGCGTGACATACCGGCCAGCCGAGCGCACGCAGACGAAACGTATTGAGGAACATCTTCACCTGATGGCGCACACGCGTGGGGCCATCCAACAGGTTGCCGTAATAAAAGCCGAGGCCGGGATCGATAAAGATGCGCTCCACGCCAAGTGCCACGGCACGGTCGAGACGCGGTCCGAAGTGGTCGATGAGCGCCGGGATGGGGTCATCGCCCAGCACCAGATCGTTCACCTCCCGCACATTGGCGCCCTGCACGAAGCACATGATGATGGCCGCGTGGTGCTCGGCCGCCGCCGCATACACCTCGTCCTCGCGCTCCACCCCCGTGAGATTGAGCACGTTGGCACCGGCGCGAAGCACGACCCGCGCAACCTCGGGCGAGTACGTCTCAACGGATGTGAGGATGCCCTGCTCCCCCAGCGCGCGCACGACGGGCAGCACGGTCGCCATCTGGTCGTCGGGGGATACCCGTGCAGCGTGCGCAAGCGTGCTCTCGGCACCAATGTCGACAATGGCCGCGCCCTGGGCAGCCAGCACCACACCGCGGGCGATCGCCGCGTCGGCGTCAGGCACCACCGACTCGCGGTACCAGGAATCGGGCGACAGATTGACCACGCCCATCATCTCGGGGCGCGCGTCGCAGTCGAACGTGCGCCCGCCGATATCGAATGCGCGGACCGGCGCATCAAGCGCCACCGCGTGGACATCGGCCAGTGCCGCCATCTCGGCGAGAAGTCGTGCGTGGTCGCTCACAAGGGGAACCGTAGCGGGGGCGTCGAATGACACGGGCGTATGGCAACCCATGCGCTCGGACCCGGTATCGACAAGCGGAGCATCCCGCGACGCTTTCTGCTGCCCGGACTATTCCTGCTGGGGACCATCATCTACGGGACCATCGGGTACACGCTCATCATCCCGCGGGCCGACGTCGTTGACGGTCTGTACTGGACGGTGCTCACCCTGGGCGGTGTGGGATACCGCGACACCACCGCCCTCGGGACGGCCCACGAGGCCTTCTCGATCTCGCTCGTGGTGCTGCTGTTCGTAAGCGTGGCCCTGTTCATCATGGTTGGCACGCAGTTGGCCGCATCGGGGGATCTCGCCCGACGAACGAGGAGGAGACGGTTGTCTAAGGAACTGGATGCCCTTCATGGGCACGTGATCGTGTGCGGATATGGGCGCGTTGGGCGCGCCTCGGTCATGCGACTGCTCGACGAAGGACGGGAGTTCGCCGTGATCGACAACGACTCCCGCCACGAGGAGGAGCTCGTGGAGCTCGGGGTACCGCACATCATCTCGGCACCCGAGCATGAGTCGGTACTTCGAAGGGTGGGGATCGAGCGCGCCAGTGCGCTCATCTGCGCGGTCGACTCCGATGCGATCAACGTGTACATCACGCTCGCGGGACGGTCGATGTGCCCCGGGCTCACCATCGTGGCCCGGGCCGCCGACTCCGAAACGATCGACGTCCTCAAGCGCGCGGGCGCAGACTCTGTGGTCTCTCCCTACATCGTCTCGGGCGGTCAGATGGCTGAGCTCGCCGACCAGGCACACACAGCGGCCTAGATGCGGCGCCCACGGGGATCGGCGGACATCACGCCGGTTCTCTGTGCGGTGCGTCACCGGGCGGGGCACCGGCGCCCGTCACGATGACAGCGGCGGGTCGCATCCCCATCCCATCCTGCGCCATATAGGGGTCGGGCACCACCAGGGCACGGTGAACCGGTGACCACAGCGCCACGGCCCCCTCCGCCACCGGCAGCGAGTAGATGCCAGCGGGGGCCTGTCCCATGCCGGGGTGCCACCGCACCGCTCCCGTCATCTGCTCGATTGCATCGGAGTCGCGCGGGTGCCCGTGCCGGGTGAGCAACACGTGCACAGGACCGCCCAGCCGCTTGAGGTCACGGTCGATCGCGCGCGTGAAGCGATCAAGGTCATCGCCCGCCGGGGGGAGCAGCGGATCGACCAGAATCATCTGGTCACCGTGCTCGATGTATGCCGACGAGCGGTCGCCGATGCTCCAGCGCCACAGTCCGTCGGTGAGTTGCGTGACCTCCATTCCGCCACGCTACCCTCGATGGCACAGCGAGCACGACGGGGAGGCACATGATGGCGACTGCAATACGGCACGCGGAGGTGGGCTGGGAGGGGGCACTGACCACTGGCCACGGGGAGCTTGTGCTTGCGTCAGGTGCATGTGGCCCGCTTCCCATCTCATGGCCCGCCCGGGTGGAGGACCCCGAGGGACAGACGAGCCCCGAAGAGTTGCTGGCGGCGGCGCAGGCGGCGTGCTTCGCGATGGCATTCACGGCGATCCTCGGGCGAGAGGGTCAGCACCCGGAGCGGCTTGACGTGGGCGCCACGATCTCGCTCAACCCCGTCGACAGCGGCGGGTTTCGCGTCACCGACTCGGCCATCACGGT
>CANJMX010000075.1 GCA_947475125.1 Actinomycetota bacterium | reverse complement strand
TCACGCGGTGGGCTATCCGCTGGAGGACGCCAAGGCCGGCGGCCAGCGCCCGCGCCTCAAGTTCGACAAGCTCTTCCACGACAACGCGCTCGGCACGCCGTACATGTGCCAGCCCGAGACCGAGGCGCTGCTTCGCGAGAAGGGCCTCATCCAGGAGCAGGCCCCGCTTGATGGCCGCTTTGAGGAGATCGTCGCAATCGCCGGGCAGCACGGACGCGACCCCGGAATGCTCTACTTCCCCGCCGCCGAAATCGAGCGCCTGATGGCGGATGACGACTGGGACTTCGGCCCGCGAATCCGCGCCAAGGCCGCCGACGTACTCGCCACTGAGGAACTGCCGGAGTACCCGCAGGAGATGAAGGAGACCTTCACCAAATTGATGGCCGAGCACGGCATCGACGCCAGCAAGTTCCTGCCGAAGGACTAAGCATCACGCCATGCCCCGCCCCTGAGGGAGCGGGGCATGGCCGCGCCACTACCGGACGGTCGCCTCCGTCGCGGTACTGAGAGGGATGGTCTGCCTCCCCACGACACCCGCCGGCTGCGTGTAGGCCAGCCGCACCGACAGCGCCCCGGGCGCCGACCGCGCCACCAGCAGCGCCAGCGGGTACCTGCGGCCCGCCGACATGCGCACGGTCGCCGACGGCGTGGTGGCGCCCGTGGTGCGCACCCCACCCACCCGGCTGCCTGCCAGCAGCCGCTGCACACGGCCATTCGACCGCACCAGCGCCACGGTGAACGAGCCCGAGCGGCCGGCGGTGAGCGTGGCGACGATCCGGGCACGGCCGGCCACGGTCGTGCGTCGCATCGCCGACAGCGTCCCGAGCGGCGCGCTGGGCGTGACCGGGGAACTGGGGACCGACGCCGGTGATGTACCCGCCGCGTTCGTGGCCGCCACCGTGAACGTGTACGCAGTGCCGTTGGTCAGGCCGGTGACCACGCAGGTGGTGTCCGTGGCCGCACCCGCGCAGGTACGTCCGTCAGGCGTCGACGTGACGGTGTAGGCGCTGATGGCCGCGCCCCCGTCGCTGGCGGGTTCGCTCCACAGCACCGCCACCTGTGCGCTGCCCGCAGTGGCCGTGGTCCCACCAGGTGCACCCGGTGGCGATGCGGGCGTTACCACCGGCGGAGGCGTGCTGTGGGGCGTCACCGGGTCGCTCGGCCCCGATGCGCTGCTGGTACCCAGCGCATTCATTGCCCGCACCGTAAATGTGTAGGCGGTCGCGTTGGCCAGCCCCGTGACGGTGCACGTCGTGGCAGCACCGCTCGCAGGGCAGGTCGCCCCTCCCGGGGTCGCCGTGACCATGTACCCATTGATCGCCGATCCGCCGTCGTCAACGGGAGCGGTCCAGGAAATGGTGGCATCCTCGCTGGCCGCCGAGGCAGCGGGGGCCAGCGGTGGGTCGGGCACCGTATCCAACCGGGGCGTGACCGGCGACGACGCAGCCGATGGAGCACTCGTCCCCACCACGTTGGTGGCGGTCACCCGAAACGTGTACGCCGTGCCGTCGTCGAGCCCGACCACGCGGCAGGTGAGCACGGTGCCCGCGGCTGTGCAGGTCTTCCCGCCCGGGGTCGCGGTAACGGTGTATCCGGTGATCGTGGCCCCGCTTCCACCTGCGCTGGCCGGGGCGGTCCACGAGACGTCAGCGATCGTGTTACCGGCAACGCCGGTCGCGCCGGTCGGCGCGCCGGGCACCGTCCAGCCCCCCGGGCGCACGCCACTGGAAGGCGCTGACGGCACGCTCTGCACCGACAGGTTGTTGGTCGCGGTGACCGTGGAGGTGTACTGCGTGCCGTCGGTGAGTCCCGTCACCCGGCACGATGGGGTCACGGGCGGGCCACCCGTACTGGATGTGCAGGTGGCGCCGCCCGGCGACGCGGTGGCCGTGTAGCTGCTGATCGCGCTGGCACCCGCACCCATGTCGGCGGGAGCTGTCCAGCCCACGTCAATCGCACCGCTCACGACCGGGGCCGGCACGGTTGCCACCACCGTCGTCGGTGCCCCCGGTCGCGCCGCGGGAGCGGGCGTGACGCTGGTGGTGGACGACCACGGGCTGGCGCCGTTTGCATTGATGGCCTGCACCCGAATGCTGTACGTGGTGCTGTTGGTGAGGCCGGTGATCGTGCACGAGGTCACCGGTGGCGTCGCGGTGCACGACGGGCTACCCGTGGTGACCTCCGCCAGATACGACGTGATGGGCGACCCGCCGTCGCTGATGGGTGCAACCCACTGCACCGTGGCCTGACCGCTCCCGGGGAGCGCGGTCACGGCTGTGGGCGCATCGGGCATGCACGGCGATGAGTCGTAGGACCACAGCAGGAACGGGTACCCCGCATTTGCGCCAGGGCAGATGCCCCAGGTGGTGATGGGCGTCGGCCGCTGCCAGCCCTCGACAATGGGCCACAAAAAGCCACTCGGTCCGTAGGTGGCCGGGGCAGTCATCTGCGAGGTGGTCTGGCTGCTGCCGCCACCCGCACTGACCGACTGCCCGGTCGTCGTGGTGTTCCACACGGCACTGGTGGCGGCCGATCCACCCGAGGCCACCGTGCCGATCAACCCGCCCACGCCGCTGGCCGCCTGGCCGGAATTGACCTGTCCCGCGGCGTATGAGCGCTGCGCGACGCCCGCGTTCTGCATCGATCCCACCAACCCGCCGGCGCTGGTGAGCACGGCCCCGCCAGTCGCCTGCACAATGAAGGCCCGGGCGAAGGAATCAGTGACCGACGCTCCCTGCGACAGGCCCATCAAGCCTCCTGCCTGCACACCTCCCTGCGTCGTGGCGGTGACCGCGGCGAAGGACTGCGTGATGCTGCCGCCGTTGACCACGGCCGCGAGACCACCGCTATCGGTGGAGCACTGGTTGCTGCCGACGACGCCATGGGGGCAGTTGATGCTGACTGACCCGCCGGACCGCGCACGGAGGATGGTGAGATTGGCACCCTCCCCCACGAGCCCCCCCGTGGCGAATGCGCCGGTGCACTGACCGGAGCAGGTCACCGAGACCGCACCCGAGGCGCGTGGGTCGATGATGGTAGCCGGGCCGGTGGTGGATGCCAGCAGACCAGCGGTATCAAGGGCCCGGCACTGGCCACCGTAACTGGCGTCGCCGGTGCAGGAGATGGTGGTCGTCACATCGCCGGTGGCGACGACCTGCTCAAGGCTCGTTGTGGCGGCCCCACCGACGCCTGAGTTCGTCCCGACGAGACCACCGATGCCCGACGAGTAACAGCTGGACGCGCGAATCCCACCCCCCGGCGCCGGAAGCGCGCACTCCACCAGGACCGACACATCGCCATGCGCCGCCGCAGCGCTGATGGTGGTACCTGGCCCGAGAGACCCCACCAGACCGCCCACCGAACCGATCTCGCTGCAAAGGCAACTGGGCACCCACCCCTGCACCACGTTGCCGAACGACGCCGACAGGTTGATCGTGACGTTGGTGGTGACATCAGAGATGACGGTGCCCGGGCTCGCCTGCCAGACCGCCCCCGCAAGCCCACCGGTGGCGCCCACCGCCCAGATCTGCATGGTGGGGGTCGCGTAGTTGACGTTGATGCTTCCGCTGACGTCAACGGCGTTGATGCGCGCGCTCGACAGTGCTCCGAACAGCCCGAGGTACGCCGGACGCAGGGTGGTGCCGTCGGTCCCGATCATCATCCCGGTGATGGCATGGCCACCGCCATCGAACTCACCCGAGAACGACGTGCTCGCCGTCGAGCCGGGCCCGATTGGCACCCACTGGCGCCCCGTAAGCGAGATGGCCGCCGTCTGCTGAAACGAGCACGGGAGGTACGTGCCCTGAATCTGCACCAGCTGGGCCGCCGTTGCCACCTGATAGGGGTCGGCGGTCGTGCCCGACCCGCCCGCGAATGTGGCCCCTGTCCCCGGGCACGATGTAATGGCCGCCGACGCCGGCTGCGACGCGAGACCACCGAACACCGCAACCGCGCAGGCTGCCACCAGCGCCGTCATACGCCGGATTCGTCGCAGAAGGGCCGATCGGGTCACGTCGGGGCCTAACGTCGTGGGCGCGGCCCACGATTTCCGGGCCGCATAGGATCGTTGTACCCGCATCATCTGCGCCGGTCATCGGGGGAAGGCCCTTGCGTAATGCGGGAAACCCGAAACCCACAAACCCCAGGACGCCGTGTACTACGAGGACATCCTGTACGAGGTCGGTGGTGGTCGCGCCACCATCACCATCAACCGCCCGGAGAAGCTCAACGCCTTTCGCGGCAGGACGATCCTTGAATTGTGTGATGCGTTCGAGCGCGCCGGTGATGACGAGGCCGTGGGGGTAATCGTCTTCACCGGCGCGGGCGAGCGCGCGTTCTGCGTGGGCGGCGACGTGATGGAACCCACCCGCACCATGCAGGAGAAGCGGCAAGGGCACATCCTCGGTCCCCGCCTGGCGTCATCGATGCGCAACAACGGCACGCCCATCATCTGCCGGGTGCGGGGCTGGTGTATCGGGGGCGGCAACGAGTTCAACATCATGAGCGACCTCACCATCACCGACACCACCGGGCGCTTCGGACAAGCCGGCCCCAAGATCGGCTCCGCGCCCCTGTGGTGGGGCTGCCAGCTGATGCCGGCCATCGTGGGCGAGAAGAAGGCCCGCGAGATCCTTTTCCTCACCCGCCACTACGGCGCCGACGAGGCCTTGAACATGGGCCTGGTCAACCTGGTCACCGAGCCCGACGCGCTCGACGCCGCCGTGGACGAATGGTGCGACGACATCCTGCGCAAATCGCCCGAGGGCCTGCGCCTGGCCAAGATCGCCGTGAACACGGCCACCGACGCCCTGTACGGATCGGTGAATGCGGGCATGGAACTGATGGCGCTCAACCACGTGTACGGACCGGAGCCCGGCGAGGGCATCAAGGCGTTCCAGCAGAAGCGGCCCGCCGACTGGCGCACGTTCCGGGACGACCAAGGGCCCGAGCCCGGATGACCACCGAGTGGACCAACTGGTACGCCGAAGAGGACCCGACGACGTGGGTGCTCGCCACCAAGCTGCGGGAGCGGGCCGAGGCCCACCCCGACCGCGAGTACCTGCGCTATGGCGACGGTGCCTGGGTGACCTACGGCGACATGAATTCCCGGGCCAACCGCATCGCGAACGGGCTCATCGCCAATGGCACGCAGCAGGGTGAGTCGGTGAGCGTGATGCTGCCCAACTGCGAGGAGTTTCTGCAGGTGTGGTTCGGCATCCTCAAGGCCGGCGCCGTGATGAGCAGCATCAACACCGCCTACAAGGGCGACTTCCTCACCTGGACCATCAACCTGGTTGAGGCCCGCACATTGTTCATCAGCGAGGCCTTCCTCGACCGGCTCGACTTCATCCAGACAGAGTTGCCACTGCTGGAGCGCGTGGTGGTGGTGCGCGGCAGTGGACAGGCGGGGCCCGACCCGTCGCGTCCGTGGCAGGAGCTCACCGCCCTGATGCAGGCACCCGACACCCAACCGGACGTCGAGTACTCGTGGACCGACGACGCGCGCATCATGTTCACCTCGGGCACCACCGGGCGTAGCAAGGGCGTGATCAAGCAGAACGCCGCCGACTACTTCTCGGCACGCGGGTCGCTCGAGTACATGAGCAAGGCCCGGGGTGTGGCCGCCGATCAGCTCTCCGGCGAAACCTGGTTCTCGTGCCTGCCCCTCTTTCACAGCAATGCCCAGGTGCTGTGTGCCTACCCCGCGCTGCTCGCCGGGGCCCGCGTGGCCTACGTGGAGCGCTTCTCGGGTACCCGCTTCTGGCAGCAGGCCATCGACATGGGCGCCACCATGTTCAACGGCATCGGCGCCATGCTCTATTTCCTATGGAACCAGCCTCCCAGCGAGCTGGACCGTGCCCACTCGGTGCACTCAGTGCTGGCCGCCCCGGCGCCGAAGGACATCTACTTCGAATTCGAGGAGCGCTTCGGCGTCAAGTTGACGGAGGGCTATGGCCTTACCGAGACCGGCGTGTGCACGGTGATGGACCCAACCCAGCCGGTGCGGCTTGGCAGTTGCGGCAAGGCCAACCCGGGGTATGAGGTGACCATCGTGGAGCCCGGCACCGACCGGCCCGTGCCGCCGGAGACCCCCGGTGAGATCGTGGTGGACATGAAGATCCCGAACATCGTCATGCGCGCCTACTACGGCATGCCCGAGAAGACGGCTGAGGACTTCCGCAACCTCAAGTTGCACACCGGCGACCTCGGCCGTATGGACGCCGACGGCTACATCTACTTCATGGACCGCGTGAAGGACTACATCCGCCGTCGAGGCGAGAACGTGTCATCCATGGAGGTTGAGCGCCAGATCGCCGGGCACCCCAATGTGCGTGAGTGCTCCGTGATTGGCGTGAAGGCCGACGAGGGCGCATCGAGCGAGGACGAGATCATGGTGGTGCTGGTTGCCCACGGCGATGCGCCCGACCCCGAGGAGCTCACCCACTGGATGGCTGCGCGCATGCCCTACTTCATGGTGCCGCGCTATATCCGCCTGGTGGCCGCCCTGCCCAAGACCCCCACCGAGCGCGTGCAGAAGAACACGCTGCGCGATGAGGGCATTACGCCCGACACGTGGGATCGTGACGTGGCGGGTGTAAAGGTCGGCAGGTAACCACCCCGGAGCACGGCGCGAAGTGCCGTGGACTTCTATCCTTCGCAACATCCGGCACGAAGTGGGCACCGGGCCCACGCGACCGCACAGGAGACACGCGACATGACGACCGAAGCCGACCCCCTCGAGATCGTCTCAACCGCACCAATCGGGTTTCAGGATGCGCTCACGTATCCCTATTTTCAGTCGGTGTTCGACCGCAAGTCGCGTCGCGTTGCGCTCGGCATGACCGTCGAGAGCAAGGTCCTCCACTACGAATCCCCCTACGCGCCGGTGCCCCTCAGCGAGCTCGAGGAGGCCCTCCTGGTGATGGCGGGCACGGGCCTCAATGGGCTGGCGCTTGCCGATCTCGACCCGGCGCGCGGCATGAGCACGCTGGTGCAGTGGACCAACCGCACCTGGCCGTCGGCATGTTCAAACCACGGCACTGAGTTGTTCTGGAGCAATGACGACGGCCTGTGGTGGCTCGACATCTTCAAGCTCACGCCCGAGCCGGGCGAGATTTCAACTCTCTCGGGGCGTTCGATGGAGGAGCAGGGCGAGTTCGTCGTGGACCTCTTCCGTCGGGCTCGTGTCAAGTTGAAGGACGGACGCGCCGAGTTGCCCACCACGCTGCCCGGGCTGTTCGACTTCAACCAATGGAATGCCAACAAGCCGGGCACCACGCTGTTTGTGCCCGTAACCAGCATGACGATGGAGTACATCAACGTGCTCTTTATCTACTTCGCGCGCAGCTACGGCTTCTCGATCGTGGATGAACAGCACGGC
>CANJMX010000074.1 GCA_947475125.1 Actinomycetota bacterium | reverse complement strand
TTGGGAGAGCGCCTGGATCGCACCCAGGAGGTCAGCGGTTCGAATCCGCTATGCTCCATCGAAAGCCCTGCAAAAGCGGGGCTTTTGTCGTTTTCCGGGCGAAATGGCCCGTGACACTTCTGGGCCAATCGGCAGTCCGCCCGGGGTCACCGGTACCGTTCCGCCGCCCACTGGGCCACGTATGATTCACCGGTAACCGAAATCTTCAAGGTGACGACACGATCATGAGCACGATCCCCGCAGAGTTCCCGCCCCGGCACCGCCCGTCCCATTACGTGGTCGCGCCGGAGGCCGGGGAGGACGAGTTCATCGAGGTCGGAGTCCTCTTCGTGGGCGCCGGTCCGGCCGGCCTGGCCGGGGCAATCCGTCTCGGTCAGATCATGGCCGAGGATGAGGAGTTGATGGAGGCCCTCGGCGAGGTGCCCATCGCAATCGTCGAGAAGGGCAAGGGGCCCGGCTCTCATCTGCTCTCGGGCTCGGTCATGAGGCCGGGGCCGTTCAAGTCGCTGTTTCCGGATGCCGCGCCCGGCGAAACCCCCGGCATCTATGAGGAAGTCACGAAGGAAGCCGTGTACTTCCTCCGCAAGGACGGCAAGACCAAGATCCCGACGCCGCCCGATCTGAACAACCATGGCAACTGGGTTGTCTCCATCTCGCAGCTCTCGCGCTTTATGGCCGAGAACGCTGAGGAGTACGGCGCGTACATGCTGCCCGAGACCGATGCCCAGCAGCTGCTGGTGGAGAACGGTCGCGTGGTGGGCATCAAGACCGGCGACAAGGGCCGCGGCCGGGATGGCGAGGAACTCTCCACCTTTGAGCCAGGCGTCGAGGTTCGCGCCAAGGTCACCGTTATCTGCGAGGGCACTCAGGGGCACCTTGCGGGTGTGCTCCGCGATCACTTCCAGCTCGATCAGGACAGCACGCAGATCTTCGAGATTGGCGTCAAAGAGGTGTGGGAGGTCGAGAAGCCGCTCGATCGCGTGGTCCACACAATCGGCTGGCCGCTCAAGCTCGGGTCGAAGTGGCGTGAGTACGGCGGAGCCTGGATGTATCCCATGGGCGGCAACATGGTGTCCATCGGGATGGTGGTGGGTCTCGATGCCGCCGATGCCAACATTTCGGCGCACGACCTGCTGCAGCAGGCCAAGACCAATCCTCTCTTCAAGGATGTGCTGGCCGGCGGGCGCCGCGTCGCCTGGGGGGCCAAGACCATTCCGTCCGGCGGTATCTACGGCCTTCCGAGCCGGTTCCACGTTCCGGGAGCCGTGCTGTGCGGCGACTCCGCCGGGTTCGTCAACCTGGCTGCGCTCAAGGGCGTCAGCTACGCGATGCAGTCCGGCATCATCGCCGCCGAGACCATCGCCGCTGCCATCAAGGCCGGCACGGTTGAGGAGACCACTGGCCTCTGGGGCTACGACGAGGCCATCAAGAACTCCGAGGTGTGGAAGGACCTGTGGCGGGTGCGCAACTTCCGGCCGTCGTTCCAGAAGGGGTTCATCTACGGCGGCATCGTCAACGGGCTGTCAATGCTCACCCGGGGCAAGCTGCCGAAGAAGGTCAGCCTCAAGGCCGACCGCGACGAGCCCGTGCTCATCGGGCCCGATCGGGGCTATCCGAAGCCCGACGGCGAGTACATCTTCGACAAGTTGTCGTCGGTGTTCCTGAGTGGCAACAAGACCCGCGATGACCAGCCCAACCACATCCGGGTGCGCACCAACGTGCCGCTCGAGTTGGCGGTGGCCTGGGAGAACATGTGCCCCGCCAAGGTGTACGAGGTGGTCCCCGACAGCGAGAAGAACGGCTTCGTGGACGTGCGGGTGAACAACCCCAACTGCGTGCAGTGCGGCGCCATTACCGCCAAGGGTGGCCAGTTGACGCCGCCCGAGGGCGGAAGCGGCCCGGAGTACACGCTCACCTAGCCATCTCCCGCCCGGCGCACTCCCACGAGGATGCGCCGGGCGAGGCAGATAATGGTTAGGCGGGCCCCGCCTCCGCGGCGTGGCGAGCGGCGTTGGCCACATAGCGCGCCGCCTGGGCAGCGAGACCCGCGCGCTCGTCGTCTGTGAGTTCACGGCGCACCTTGGCGGGTACGCCGACCACGAGCACCCCCGGCGGGATCTCCATTCCCTCAGGCACCAGTGCATGCGCGCCGATAATGCTCTGGGAGCCGATGCGGGCGCCGTTGAGCACGGTGGCCCCGATGCCGATAAGGCACTCATCGCCCACGGTGCAGCCGTGCACGGTGGCGCGGTGGCCGATGGTTACCCGATCGCCCACCGTGCAGGGCATACCCGGGTCGGCATGCAGCACGGCGCCATCCTGCACATTGGTGTCCGAACCCACCACGATCTGCTCAACGTCACCACGGATGACGGCGGTGGGCCATACCGATGCACGGTCGCCAAGGCGCACCCGGCCAATCACTACGGCGGTGTCATGAATGAACACGTCGGCCCCGATTTCGGGAGTGTCCCTGCCAAGTCCCTGAATCACGCGTCAAACCTCCTGACTTCTGCCACTGGGGCAGGAGATGCTCCCGTTTAGGCGTACGTTGCGATGGTAGGGTTGCCGGGTAGGCAATTGGACATATCGCGCCAAGGAGCGATCAATGCGTCGAGAGATCACCGTTGCTGCCGCTGTCATTTCTTCCGTTGCCCTGATCGGCATCGGCGCGGGTTGTGGGGGCACGGATTCGACCGCCGCCAGCACCCCGGGTGACGCGACCACCATCGCCAACAACGCTCCCCAGACCGACTCCGAAGGCAAGACCATTCCCGCTCCCGACGCGGCCGCAACGCCAGCGGATTCGGGCCAGACAGGCACCAGCTCCGGCGGCGCCGGCGGGGTTGCGAGCGCTCCCGAGGGCGGTACCAGCGACGCGTCGTCCGGCGACGTCGCTGCCGGGAAGACCGTCTTCGAGGCCAGCTGCCAGGGCTGCCACCCCTCTGGCGGCACGCAAGCTGGCGTGGGTCCGCAGCTCTCAGCGACGAAGATGGACGCCGCGCAGATCACGACTCAGGTACAGAATGGCAAGGGCGCGATGCCCGGCGGCCTCGCATCCGGCGCCGATCTCGAAAACGTTGTGGCCTACGTCGTCAGTATCAAGCAGTAGCAGGGCATCTAATGGGACTTGAGGTCGCCACCGGGGACCGGGACGACCTCGTCGTCATCACCCTCCGGGGCGAACTCGACATCTACACCGTTCCTGCGTTCCGGCGCGAGATCGGCACGGTTGATCCGGCTGCGGCCCGGATCGTTCTCGATCTCAACGATGTCACGCTCCTTGACTCCTCCGGGCTCGGCGCGATCGTGGCGCTTCGCGCACGGGCCGCGGAGGGGTCGGGGGCCGTGGCCATCGCGTGTGAGCGCCGGCAGGTGCTGCGGGTATTCGAGGTCACTGGGCTTCGGTCGGCATTCCCCATCGGTGAAGATGTCGAGGCAGCAATCAGAGCGCTGGACGAAACGACACTGGAGACCTGACGCGTGCTTGACCTCCGACTCATCCGCCGTGACCCCGATACCGTGCGGGCTGCACTGGCGCGCCGCGGCGACGCCGGACGCCTCGACGACGTCATGGCCCTCGATGAGACGTGCCGAGGGGTACGGATGTCTGTTGAGGAGATGCGCGCCGAATCCACGCGTATCGCCAAGGGAATTGGTCAGGCGAAGAAGTCCGGCGAGGCGGTTGACCCCGCTCAGGAGACCGAAGCCAGGCGGCTTCGCGACGAGACGACGGCCCAGGAAGAGGTGCTCCGGGCCGCCGAGGCCGACCGTGATGCCCTTCTCCTGCAGCTCCCGAATCTCGCGCAGGCTGAGGCACCCGACGGTGGCGAAGACGATGCGCTCGAACTGCGCAGGGTGGGGGAGATCCCCACATTCCCGGGAGGGGTCCTCGACCACGTGACGATTGCGGAGGGCCTTGGCGGGCTCGATCTGGAGCGTGCTGCACGCACCTCCGGATCGCGCTTTGCGTATCTCATGGGTCCGCTCGTGCGCCTGCAGATGTCGCTGGTCACGTACGCGGTCGACCTGCTTGAGGGAGAAGGCTTCATCCCGGTCATCCCCCCTGTGCTCGTACGTGAGGAAGCACTTCTGGGCACCGGTTTTTTCCCGACTGATCGATCGGCGATCTACGAGACGGCATCCGACGACCTATTCCTTGTGGGCACCTCCGAGGTGCCGCTGGCGGCACTGCATCAGGACGAGATCCTTGATGAAGCCGACCTCCCGCTGCGGTACGCCGGAATCTCAACATGCTTCCGGCGCGAGGCCGGCGCTGCGGGACGCGATACACGCGGCATCTTCCGGGTGCACCAGTTCGACAAGGTGGAGATGTTCACGTTCACCACACCCGAGCAGTCGGCTGCTGAGCACCAGCGAATCCTCGCCATTGAGGAGCGCATTCTCAGCGACCTCAACATTCCATACCGGGTGGTTGACGTCGCCGTGGGCGATCTGGGTGCCTCGGCTGCGCGAAAGTTCGACTGCGAGGCCTGGATGCCGGGTCAGGATCGCTACCGCGAGGTCACCTCGTGCTCCAACTGCACCGACTATCAGGCGCGGCGACTGCGTTGCCGGACCAAGCGCGGCAAGGACACCCTGCCCGTGCATACCCTCAACGGTACTGCCGTTGCGGTGGGCCGCACGCTCATCGCACTGCTCGAAAACCACCAGCGGCCCGACGGCAGCGTTGGCATCCCTGAGGTTCTCCAGGCATACGGCGCCCCACCTGAGTTGAAGCCGCGCTGATGCCGGGGCCCGCTCCACGGGTGGTCATCATTGGCCATGTGGAGTGGGTCACCCATGCGCAGGGTCACCTGCCCGATCGCGGGCACATTGCGGATCTGCACGACCCGTGGTTCGAGCCAGCAGGTGGGGGAGGGGTGGCCGCCGTAGCCGCCGCACGCCTGGGCGCTCACGTGACCCTGCTCACTGCGCTCGGCGATGACATCACGGCTGCCGAGTGCAGGCGGGTGCTCGAGGATCGCGGGGTGTCGGTGATCGCGACTCGGGCGAGCGGCCCGCAGACCCCGGTGCTCACCATCATCGAGCCCGGCGGGGAGCGCACCATCATGGTGGTGGGCGCGCGGATGCAGGCGCGCGCGTCAGACCTCACCGATAGCGATCTCCTCGCCTCGGCGGATGCGGTCTATTACACGGGGGAGGACCCCGATCTTCTTCGGGTCGCCCGGCAGGCGCGGCACCTTGTGGTGAGCGGGCGCCGAATCGCGGATGTCGCAGCAGCGGGGATCGTCGCCGACGTCATCGTGGCCAGCGCGAACGATCCCGACGAGATCCCGGCAGCCCTCCCGGCACAGTTGGCACCGGGCGCAGTGGTGATGACCGATGGAGCGGATGGGGGCTCTATCGAACCCCATGGCGCCACCATGCGCCGATACGCACCGGCCGTGCAGGCTGCGCCGATCGTCGACTCCTATGGCTGCGGCGATTCATTCGCTGCCGGGCTCACCGTTGGCCTCGCCCGCGGCCTTGGGCTCGACGACGCAGTTGCTGTGGGGGCAGCAGCCGGTGGCCTGTGCGCCACGTGGCGGGGTGGGCTGGGGCCGCGCTGACCGGCGGGAGGCGCCGCCGACCCGACTGGGACGTGGATGAATCATCACGATGACTGACGACACCGCGAACACTCAAACCGAGGACCTCCCTCCTCCGCGAATCGCGTCGCCGCGACGGATCGTGCTGGGCATCGCGGTGGTCATCGTGCTCGCGATCGGGCTCACGTTGCTCATCAGCCGGGCGGCAGGATTCTCCGAGTTCGTCGGCGTGCTCAGACGCGCGGATGCCAGTTGGCTCATGGTGAGCCTCGTTGCGGAGGTCGGGTGCTGGTTCGGATACGTGGCGCTGATCCGGCTCGTGGTGATGATGGACGGGGGCCTGCGCCTGACCGCGTGGCACACCACCCGCCTGTGGCTTGTGAGCCTGGGTGCCACACGCATCGTGGCTCCGGGTGGTGCCGGCGGAATCGCAGTCGTCTACTGGGCGTTGCGGCGCGCCGGCCTTCGCGCCCGCACCGCGGCGCAGCGGGTACTTGGCCTGAACATGATCGTGTTCGCCATCTTCGGAATCCTGGCGTTCATCGCTGCCGTCGTCACGATGGTCGGCTTTTCTGGCGCCGTACCACTTGGCCTGACGCTGCCCTGGCTCATCATCGTGCCGGCCGTTGCCATCGTGGGAAGCTGGCTCGGTGCGCCGGCACGCGGCGACCAGCTGTCAGACCCAGGTGATGGAGGGTGGCTGCGCCGTGTTGGCGCGGCCGTGATGTCGGGGGTCGTTGCCACTCGCGTGGTGCTGCTGCACCCCCGGTCGCATGCGGGTCCCATCGGTGCCGCGCTCGTCTACTGGGTCGGTGACGTCATATCGCTGTGGGCCGCAATGCGGTCAGTAGGCGCCGACGTCCCGCTCCTCGGCGTGGCCCTCGCATATGCGCTCGGGTATGTGACGTTGCTCGTTCCACTGCCAACCGGCGGGTTCGGTGCGATTGACGCCGCCACAACCTTCGCGCTCACCGCGCTCGATATTCCGCTGGCCGAAGCATTTGCAGGCGTTGTGGTGTGGCGGGCACTCAGCTTCTGGCTGCCCACCATTCCCGCGCTGTTCGAACTCGCCCGCATCCGCGACCTCGGCCGCGTGATGGGGGGCTATACCGGCGGCGACGAAGTCCCGATGGAGTCCGCCGCCGCCGAATAGATCAGGCGGGGGGCCAGGCCTCGCCGGGACCGGGAGTTGACTGCCCGGCCATCATTATGCGGTGGCGGCCCGGATCCATCGCCTCGTACGGCCGCACGACCGGGGCACGCCATCCAACGAATGAGATGCAGGCCGCGTCGGGGTCGTTCGGGTGCTGACGGAGCGCCTCCGAGAGGGCGTGGGCATCTCCCAGACCGATGCCCGACGAGATCCCGGTCTCCGGGCCGAAGAAGTGTGCGGAGTCGCCAATGAGTACCAGGCCGGGCACCCACCACTCAGGGGTGGTGAGCAGCTCGGGCTCGCCGTACCGCACCTGCTCGATGCTCTCCAGCGCCTCAACACCCAGACGCGACTGCGGAAGGAGCCGGGTCCACATCTCCTTCATGGCGTCGAGTCCTGGGGCGAGCGCCTCCTCGGCGCCAACCTTGGCGCAGCTGCGCCAGCCGGCAGAACCCTGCGGCCAGGAGATCATCCCGATGTGCTGGCCGTCGCTCATGTAGGCCATCGAGAACGAGGTCTCCGATGGGGTGGTGCTCATCCATGCCAGCGAGGCCTCGGGGAGTGCGTCGTACGTGGCGGCCATGCCGGCCATCTGGCGTACCCGGGAGTCTTTGCCGTCGCAGGCGACGACCAGATCACTCTCGATGGTGCGCTGGCCCTCGGGGCCCTCCACCACAACACCCACCA
>CANJMX010000073.1 GCA_947475125.1 Actinomycetota bacterium | reverse complement strand
CATCATCGTGCCGCCTTTGCGATTGATGCGCGGGCGGCGTCGGCCACCGCGGTTGCCGTCATGCCGAGTTTCTCCATGACCAGCGCACCCGGCGCCGACTCACCGAATCGGTCAATGGCGACGATGCGTCCGTAGGTACCGGTCCAGCGCTCCCAGCCAAACGGTGATGCGGCCTCCACACCCACGCGGGCAAGGAGGGCCGGCGGAAGGACCTCGTCGCGGTAGGCCTCGGGCTGCGCGCCGAAGATCTCCCACGAGGGGATGCTCACCACGCGTGCCGAAATGCCGTCCGTGGCGAGAAGGGTCCGCGCCTCAACTGCGAGCGACACCTCTGATCCGGTGGCGATGAGCGCGACGTCGTCACCGGGCGCCACCACGTAGCCGCCCTTGTGCACTGGCGGGTCGAGATCCATGGTGGGAAGCGCCTGACGTGTGAAGACGAGCGCCGTTGGTCCGTCCGTGCGTGCAATGGCCTGTCGCCAGGCGGCAGCGGTCTCGCGGGCATCGGCGGGGCGCAGGGTGACCAATCCGGGAATGGCGCGGAGCGCAGCGAGCTGCTCGACTGGCTCGTGAGTGGGCCCGTCCTCACCCACGGCCACTGAGTCGTGTGTGAACACGAAGATGACCGGCAGATGCATGAGGGATGCCATACGAATGGCGTTCTTCATGTAGTCGGAGAAGGTCATGAAGGTGGCGCCGAACACACGGAAGCCACCGTGCGCGGCCATGCCGTTGAGCGCCGCGGCCATGCCGAATTCACGCACGCCGAAGTGCAGGTTGCGCCCCGAGTACGACCCGGGAGCCACATCGCCGCCATCCTTGATGGTGGTGTTGGTGGACGACGCCAGATCGGCCGCCCCGCCAACCAGCTCCGGGATTCCTGCAGCCAGGCCGTTGAGCGATTGCCCTGATGACACACGCGTGGCCAGCGACTCACCGGCCGCGAATTCGGGCAGGTGCGCGTCCCACCCGGTGGGCAGGTCGCCAGCAAGACGGCGACGAAGCTCGGCGGCCTCTGCCGGGAAGTCGGCGGCGTAGCCATCCATCGCGGTCTCCCACTCGGCCACGTATCCGGCACCGCGCCCGCGCAGCACGCCCGCCCACGCTGCCACCTCATCGGGTACAAGGAACTGGGCGTCCTCGGGCCATCCGTAGGCCTTCTTGGCAAGGCGTACCTGCTCCTCACCCAGCGGGGCACCGTGCGCCTTGTTGGTGTCCTGCACGCCCGGGGCACCGAAGCCGATGTGGGTGTGGCAGCGCACCATGGTCGGTCGGCCATCGGATGTGCGTGCCTCGTCGAGGATGCGGTTGATCTCGTCGAGGTCGTTGCCATCGTGGATCTCCAGCACCCGCCATCCGTAGGCGGTGAACCGGCCAGTCGCATCGTCGCCGAGTGACCTCGACGTGGGCCCGTCAAGGCTGACGTTGTTGTCGTCGTACACCACCACCAGGCGCTCGAGGGCAAGGAAACCGGCCAGGGAGGCGGCCTCGTGCGAGAGACCCTCCATCAGGTCGCCGTCGGAGCAGATAACCCACGTGCGGTGGTCGATTACCTCGTGCCCGGGGCGGTTGAACTCGGCGGCGAGCATGCGCTCGGCCAGTGCCATGCCGACCGCGTCGCCGAGCCCCTGCCCCAGCGGACCGGTGGTCACCTCAACCCCGGCGGTCACACCCAGCTCGGGGTGCCCCGGGGTGATGCTGCCCCACTGCCGGAAGTGCTTGAGAGCCTCGAGCGGCAGGTCGTACCCGGTGAGGTGCAGTAGCGCGTAGAGAAGGGCCGATGCGTGGCCGGCAGACAGCACGAAGCGGTCGCGGTTGGGCCATGAAGGGTCACCGGGGGCATATCTGAGCTGTCCCTCGAATATGCGCCAGGCGACGGGCGCGAGGCCCATCGGGGCTCCGGGATGCCCGGAGTTCGCCTTCTGGACGGCGTCAATGGCGAGGGTTCGTACGGTGGCGATGCAGAGGTCGGACGATGCCGGCTGAGTCACGTGTTGCTCCGGTTCGAAGGGCGGCCGCAGCCTACCGACCACGTGCGCCGCCGCCCCCGTGACCATCGGTGGTGTGTCGCCGCAGGATGCCCGTAGGCTGCAGCCATGATCGGTCGCGTGGCATCCACGGCTGGGGCGTTCGCCCTCATCGCACTGGCACTCGCCGGATGCGGGTCGGGTGAGCAGGCCCTGCGGGTGCAGACCACATCCCCTGCGGCGTTCGTCGAGTCGGTGCGCCAGTTGGTGCAGCCGGCAGAGCGCATGGGGGTAATTGCCACAACCGCATTGTCCGGTGAGGGCGCCCAGGCATCGAATATCGAGGTGGATGGCGTGGTCGACGACATCACACGCGAGGTGCGCGAGTTCGGTGCCCTGCACCTGGGCGATCCCGCACTCACGGCCGAGCAGCGGCGCCTGCTGGCAGCCATCGGTCCGATCGTGGCCACCATGCGCCAGATGCGGGCTGCACTCAAGGCGCCCGGCAAGGTGGGCCTGCAGTCAGCCACGTCACAACTGCTCATCGCACTGAGGGGGATCCCATCCGCCGCGCAGCCCTCGTCCTGATCGCCACTGCCGTGCTGGGCACGGCCGGGCTCGCCGGTTGCGGTGGTGCGCCCGATCCGGTGCCTACCGCGCAGGTCGCGCCCGGCACAACCGTGAGCCCGTCGCACTATCTGGCGCTCGTACGTGAGGCGGTGGCCGCCGCCCGCGCTGCCAGCATCCGCCTCGATGCCCTGCCCGATGGTCTCACGGCGACCCAGGCACAGGCAGCAGCAGCTGGCCTCGCTGCGGCTGCGGCACGCGCCGAGCGTGCGGCAGAGCAGTTGTCGGCGGCACGGCTGGATGACCAGCGCCTGGAGTCGCAGCGCAAGCGCATCACCCCGCTTGACGTCACTCTGGCGTCGGCGCTCCGCGCCGCCGCGGATGCCTCGGAGGGTGGCGATGTGACAGCCCTCGACGTGGCCGTTGCACAGGCCGCACGTGCTGCCGCCGCCATCCATGCGGCCACGGGGCCCTCCGCCTGACCCGCCGGCTCGGACTCGACGCCGGCGGCGTCCTCATCGATTCGCTCATGCCCACCTTCCCGGCACGGGCGGCCGATCGTCTGGGCGTGGATCCAGGCGCAGTGCGTCAGCTGATCCGGGGCCCGTTCCGTGACGACTACTGGGGCGGTCGTCTTCCCGAATCGGCCTTCTGGCACGCCCTCGGGGTGCCGGTGCCCGATGCGTCCGACCGTCTGGCAATCCTCAACCTGCGCCCGCGTATCGACCCGGCCCGCGTGGCCGCATGGCGCGAGGTCGCCGACATCTGGATCATCTCCAACCACCGCCATGAGTGGCTTCTGCCCGTGCTGGCACAGACCGGTCTCGCAGAGGTGGTCGACCACGTGGTCATCTCGAGCGTCGGGGGGCACGTCAAGCCCGATCCCGCGGCATGGGCAGTGCTTCTTGCCGATGGCACCGCCGCTGAGGATGTGCTCATCGTCGACGACCAGCCGCGCAACCTTGAGGCGGCCCGGTCGCTCGGCATCACGGCCGTCGCTGCGGGCGACGACGACACGTGGTGTGTGGAGGTGGACCGCTTCCTCGCGGCCCCGGCGCGCGCTACTCGGTGACGCCCTTGCCGTCCACCGACATGTCGCTGGCGGTTGGCGGGTCGGAGATCACAAGATCCCCGACGGTGGCGAAGTCGTAGCCCTGCTTCTTGAGTTCCTTGATGATGGTGGGCAGCGCAGCGACCGTGTTGGCGCGCTCGCCGCCACCGTCGTGCAGCAGGATGATTGTGCCGGGGGTCACCTGCGACATCACGCGCTGCACGATCGTGGCCGCATCCGGCCGCTGCCAGTCGTTGGTGTCGGTCTCCCAGAGCACTGACAGCAGCTTGTTCTTCTCGGCCGTTGCGATCACCGACGGGCTCACCGCGCCATAGGGCGCACGGAACAGGCGACTGGGCGTGCCGGTTGCGTTGACGATCGCGTTCTGGGTATCCACGATCTGCGTCTGCTGCTTGGCCGATGACAACTTGGTCATGTCCTGGTGGTCCCAGGTGTGGATGCCGATCTGACTTCCCTGAGCGATCTCCTGTCCGAGTACCTCTGGGTGGGCCTGGATCTCCCTGCCCACCACGAAGAATGTCGCCGGCACGTTGTTCTGCTTGAGAATCGACAGGATGGAAGGGGTGTCCTTGCTGGGGCCATCGTCAAACGTGAGCGCCACCACCTTGCGGCGTCCCCCGGCGCGATGGATGCTCACGCCCTTCTGCCCGATACCCACCAGTTCCTGATCGCGCGGGCCCAGTTGATCGGCTGTGGCGCTCTGGGTGGTGACGGAGGGGATCACGGGGTCGGCAGTGGCCCGTGATGTCGGGGCATCGCCGCCACGTGTGGCCAGCCCGATGGCTGCGATGACCACCACCACGGCGACGAGCCCGATAAGGAGGGGGTTCGCGCGGCGCCGCCGCGGGGGCGGACGTCTGCGGGGTGGTCGCGACTGCGACGATGTTCTGCGCTCGGGTGCCACGCTTGAATAATGCCCTGCCCACCGGCGTCATGACCGCGGGGCGGTTCCGGCGGTGGCACCCAGAGCCCTGGGCACCACCACCATCCCACGTGTGCGCTAGCTCGCCAGGACGGCGGGCTCTCCTGCGGCGCGCATGGCGCCCCACGGGATCGTGATCGCGCGTCCGTCCATCTCCACCTCTCCGGCGATGCGGAGCTTGCCGAAGGCGGTGGTTACTGCCTCACGCGATGCGCCGATGAGCGATGCCCACTGTGCATGTGTGAGGTCGAGCCCAATCCGGACGCCCTCAGGGGCGGCCGTGCCGATCTGCTCGGCGATCTGGTGCAGCCTGCGTCGCAGGCGGTCCTCCACCCGCATCTCCGACACGATGCCGACGGTCTCGCGCAGGTTGATGAGTCTGCTCGAGAGCGCCACGGCGAGGTTTACGCCAAACCGCGGGTAGCGGGTGACGAGTGCCTCAACGGCGTGGATCGGAAGTGGTGTGACTGCGCTCATTTCAAGCGCCGTCGCACGGGGCATGCGTTCGAGACCGAGCGACGAGTACACGGCGCCTGGCTCGACGATGGCGGTCATGACGTCAGGACCCTGCTCGGGTGAGTCGTAGAGGGCGATGCGTCCCTGGCGAACCAGGTACACGTGGTCACCGCGCATGAGCGCGGCAGGACTTTCGGCATCTCGGGCCCAGCGCACCAAAGGCAGGCGGGCGTCGAGGAGGTCAAGGTCCCTTCGTGGAATCCCGTCGAACAGGTCCTGGCGCGAGAGCGCCGGCCGCAGTGTGTCCCCTATGGCGGCGGACGGGATCGTGGGGAGCGGTGTGAGAGTGGCCATGCGGACAACCTCGCAGCAGGTTGTAAGAGACCTGTGGGGTCACGGGTAACACTTGGTGACCCGCATGTTGAGGTATGGCCGCGCCAATGCGGGCGATTTGTAAACACCCACCCGAATCGTCAGGTCTGGTGGGGATTCCGTCCCGATCATCATTCCTTCATGTCAGCGCAGGATTGCACCCGGCCGGGGTGGTGTGGGCCTCGCCGGTCGCCCCGCGACCGCGATGTTCCCCCGGCACCTATTCGGGCAGGTGGCCGTCCACCCTGATGACGCGGTCCGCGTACAGCAGCGCGATGGCGATGAGGGCGAAGGGCTCCACCACCAGCTGGGTGAGCGTGCTCCAGATGGTGTTGGCGGCAGTGAGGGCCGTGCCGTCGAGGGAGACGAAGATGAGCACCCCGATCACCCCGATGAGCACCTGCGCCACGCCTGCAACCACCTGAATGAGGAGCCACGCGAGGAAGACCGTCCACCAGGACCCGCGGATCAGGTCCTGACTGCGGCGCAGGGAGTCGGTCACGCCCTTGCCCTCAATGACAGCGGCCTCCCCGGCAAACAGCCACAGCACAGCAAGGAAGATGCCGGGGATGACGAGGGCGAAGAGGCCCACGATCACGCCGAGCGTCACCAGCACCAAGGCGCCGAAGAGGATCCAGAACCGCACTCCCACGCGCTCGAGGGCGGCACCGGCACTGATTCGGTCGCCAGTGAGGCGGCGCACCGTGGCCACCGCGACGGCTGCCCCGCTGACGGGGAGCAGCAGCAGCGCGGGGATGACGGCGATAAAGATGACCGCTGCCGCACGCTGCGTGCTGGCTGCGTCGGTGGCGGCCGCGCTGGCGATGCCCGACAGGATTCCCACGGGGATCACGGTTACGGCGGTGAGAATGAGGAACAGCCACGGCTCTGCCCGATACATGCGCCATGCGCGCGAGAGCAGTTCGCCGAATGTGATGGGTCCGGGCTGGCGGGCATCGGTACTCACGGGGTCAATCCTCGATCGGCTCGTATGGGACCGCCTCGGCGGCGAGGTCCTCGGGGTGGGTCCCCACGCTTTGCATGAAGAATGGCGTGAGAAGGTTGAGCGTGTGCCGGCACGACGGGCAGATGGGCAGCGGCGGGGGCGGGGGCAGATCGGGAGTGGCGCCCGTTATCGAGTAGGCCGCCCCGCCATACCGGGCACACGCACCGCACGGGTCGCGCAGGTCGAGGCGCACCAGATCCCAATCGCCACCGGTGATCTGCGTTACCCATCCCTCGTGGCGCGCGGCGTATGCGGCCGCCTCGGCTGCAAGGGCCTGGCGGTCCTCCGGGTTCCATCCATCGCGGATCGCGTTCGCGAATGCGGCCGGGGGATCGGGGATGTGCCGGAACCGCTCGGTCCAGACGTCGATCTCGGCCTCCCAGTCGCGATCCGGCACCCGGTCAGTCCTCCACGAAGTCGACGGACACGGCATGGTCGATGAGTCCGGCCTCAACGCCACGGCGCAGCAATTCGCGCACGGCTTCACGCCCATCTTCGCCGTAGTCGAGCGTGCGCTCGTTCACGTACATGCCCACGAACTGGTCGTTGAGGGCGTCATCCAGCCCGCGGCCGTACTCGGCTGCGTAGGCCAGGGCGCTCTCCCGGTGGTCGAGGCTGTACTGAATGCTGTCGCGCAGCACGTGCGACAGTCGCACCATCTCCTCGCCCTCGATGTCGCGACGCACGGCATTGGCGCCGAGGGGAAGTGGCAGGCCACCCGTGAGGTCGTGCCACCACGTGCCGAGGTCGAGAATGTTGACCAGACCCTGGCTCTCGTAGGTGAGCTGCCCCTCGTGGATGACCAGCCCGGCATCGGCATCGCCACGCTCCACCACGTCCAGAACCTCGTCAAACGGCACCACGAGCGGCTCGGCAATGCGCCCCACAGCCAGCTGCAGTTCAAGAAATGCGCTGGTGAGGAGACCCGGTACGGCCACTTTCAGACTGGGAAGTGTGGCGGGGTCGATGGCCTCACGCGCCACCACCATGGGGCCGTACTGCTCGCCCATCGATGCCCCGTGCGGGAGCAGGCGGTACTTGTCGGCCACGCTCGCATAGGCCTGCACCGAGATCGCGGTGACCTCGAGGCGCCCCTCCATCGCCCAGCGGTTGAGCGTCT
>CANJMX010000072.1 GCA_947475125.1 Actinomycetota bacterium | reverse complement strand
CCTTCGCCGTCGTCAGTCACCTGCAGCACGGCATCGGCGCCGGTCACACGAGCCCGCACCGTGATGGTGCCCCCGGCCGGGGTGTGGCGGGCGGCGTTGTCGAGCAGGATCAACAGCGCCTGCTCAAGCCTGGCCGGGTCGCCCTCCATGGGCACCGGGCCCAGGACATCCACCTGCAGCCGCACGCCCTCGCGCTCGGCCAGCAGCTGGCGCGGGCGCGCGGCCTCGCGCGCCAGCACGCCCAGGTCGAGCGGCTCCATGGCCATGGGCAGCCCACCCGAGTCGAGGCGGGCCAGCTGCAGTTGCTCGTCCACCAGCCGCTGCAGGCGTGCGGCCTCGGCATCCATGAGGCTGAGGAACTCCCGCCGCGCATCCGGGTGCATGGCGTCATCCTCCATCAGCTCGAGGAATCCCCTGATGGCCGCCACAGGGGTCTTGAGCTCATGCGACACATTGGCCACCAGATCGCGCCGCGTGCGTGCAAGCGCACGTTCGCTGGTGACATCACGCAGGGTCAGCACCACCGTGCCCGGTGCCTCGCGCAATGGCACGGCGGCCACGGCAATCGCGCCGCCGCCGGGTACCTCGATCTCCACCCCGTCCACGCGCACGCCCTCGGCCCGGGTGCGATGCACCACGTCGAGAAGCGCGCTGCCCAGGTCGGCGCGGGCCGCATCGCGACTCGGGCCCACGCCCAGCATGCGGTCGGCCGCAACGTTCGCAATGAGCACATCATCCGAGACATCCACCATCACCACGCCCTCGGCAAGGCCGGCCACAAGGGCGCGGGCGCGGTCGCGTTCGCCGGTGACCGTGTTGAGAAGGCCCTCGATCTGATCGGCCATGCGATTGAGACCATCGGCAAGCGTGGCCACCTCGCGGGGCGCCGACTGGGGTGCGCGTGCCGAGAGATCGCCCGACGCCAATGCAGTGGCCGTTCGCGCCACCCTGCCGATGCGGCGGCCGAGCACCCGTGACAGCGCGAGACCCGCAAGCGACGACAGCAGCAGCACCGTGATGACGGCCAGAATGATGCGGCGCTGCAGCACCGCGATCTCCTCGGTGGGCCGGGGCACGGGCACCGCGACCTCGAGCACCCCCACCTCGACTCCCCCCTGCGTTACCGCCACCGCCGAATAGATGATGCGCGACCCATCGGGCTGCTCGGCGACGCGCGGCCGTACCGGATCGCCGGCATTCGTGCTGGCCAGCGCCTTGGCCTCGGGCCCGAAGTCGGTGGGGTCGAAGGTGGCGGCCACCGACGCCTCACCCGCCGGGTACACACCGACGTCGGGCACCACGAGCCGGGCGGCGCCGTGCACCTCTGACGCCACTCTGGACGCGTACTCCCGGGCCCCGGGGGCGGTGACCCCAAGGCCGGTGTCGGGCAGCTCGGCCGCCCCCTTCAGGATTCCGGTGGTGGTCAGCGACACACGATCGGTGGCACCAGACACCACGCTCGACTCGAGCGTGGGCAGCAGCACCAGCAGCACCAGCAGGCTGGCGAGAGCGCCAACTGCCACGAACGACCCGATAAGCCAGGTCTGCAGACCGGTGCGGCCTCTCGGACGCCGGCCCGTCGGCGGGGCCCCGGTGGTCACCCGGGTGACCCGTCCTCCCGCCCAAGGGCGTAGCCCACCCCGCGCACGGTGCGGATGATCACGGGATTCGCGTCGTCCTTCTCCACCTTCTGGCGCAGGTGACGCACGTGCACATCAACACTTCGCAGGTCTCCGTAGAACGAGCCCTTCCACAGGTGGTCCATCAGCTCCTCGCGGGTAAATACGCGACGGGGTGACTTGAGCAACTTGAGCAGGATCTCGAACTCGGAGTAGGTGAGGTTGACCGACTCGCCATCGCGGGTGACTGTTCGCGCTGCTGGGTCAACCTGGAGGTCGCCCAGACGGATGGGCTCCTCGCCCACGGCAGGGGTGGCCTTCGCCCGGCGCAGGTTGGCCTTTACCCGCGACACCAGTTCCCGCGGCGAGAATGGCTTGGTTACGTAGTCATCGGCCCCCATCTCGAGGCCGAGCACCTTGTCCACCTCGTCGCCGCGTGCCGACAGCATGATGATGGGCACGTTGCGGTGTGCGCGAATGCGCCTGCACACTTCCATGCCGTCGATGCCGGGCAGCATGAGGTCGAGTACCACCAGATCGATGGCCTCGCGCTCCATGATGTCGAGGGCATCGTCGCCACGGCTGGCCGACACCACCTCGAAGCCGCCATCCTTCAGGGCGTACTCCACGATCGTGCGGATCGACTTCTCGTCGTCCACCACCAGAACCCGTTCGGCCATTTACCCGCCCTCTTCCGTGAAACCCTGACGCGGTGATGGTACCCAGACCGGCACCATGCTGATCACCCGGCAAAGGTTCCCTAACGAGGTCCTAATCCATCCCCGGTACAAAGCAGGCCGTACATTGATGCCATTCGAGCCCGGAGCCATGAGCCATGCAGGATCAGACGGACCCGACGACACCTGATGGCGGCAACACGCCCCCCAAGCCGAAAGGCATGAAGCGGGCGGGTGCCATCGCCCTTCCCGCCGTGGTGGGGGCTGTGACGGCGCTGGCGGTGCTCGCAGGGACCGGACAGCTGGGGGGTGGCGACACGACCATCATCCGCGAGTCGGCAAGTGGCGTTACCACCAGTGTGAGTTCGGCACGCGATGCCGCCACCGAGGCCGAGAGCGCCGTGCCATCGAAGGGGCTGTCGGTCGCCGAAGTGGTGAAGCGTGAGTCGCCGGCGGTGGTGCTCGTGAGCAATGAGACCAAGCAGGGCGGCAGCCTGGGGTCGGGATTCCTCATGGATGGCAATGGCCACATCGTGACCAATGCCCATGTGGTGGATGGCGCCACCAAGACCGTCGTCACGTTTCAGGACGGCACCGAGGCCAAGGGCACCATCCTCGGCGTGGACAAGAGCGCCGATGTCGCAGTGGTGAAGATCGACAAGGTGCCCGCGGGTGTGTCGCCGGTACCGCTGGGTAACAGCGGCGGGCTGACGGTGGGTCAGGAGGTCGTGGCCATTGGCAACCCGTATGGCTACTCGGGCACGGCCACCACCGGCATTGTTTCGGCGCTGAAGCGGGCCATCCAGTCGCCCAGCGGATTCACGATCCAGAACGCCATCCAGACCGACGCCGCCATTAACCAGGGCAACTCCGGCGGACCGCTGTTCGACCGCGACGGCCGGGTGATCGGCATCAACTCGCAGATCGCCAGCGAGAACGGTGGCAATGTGGGCATCGGATTCGCGGTGCCCATCGACACCGTGCGACCGATCGTCGCTTCGATCATCGCCGGCGGCTCGGCCCAGCACGCATGGATTGGCATCCAGGGGCGCGAGCTCACGCCGGGGCTCGCCCAGAAGCTGGGACTTGTGGGCAAGCGCGGGGTGATTGTGGCCTCGCTGGATGACCGTGGGCCGGCGAACGACGCGGGCCTGAAGGCTGCCGACAGTGCCGATGCCGCTGTGCCGAAGGGCGGCGATTTGATCGTGGCCGTCAATGGCAAGCCCATCACCGACATGGCCGATGTGTCCGAGGCAGTGGCGAGTCGCAAGGTGGGCGAGCAGATCACCGTCACCGTGCTTCGCGACGGCAAGTCACAGACGCTCACACTCACGCTGAAGGATCGGCCAGCCGACATCGGCGTAAAGAAGTAGACGAGGCGGCGGATGGTGACGACGCGCTGGCCTATGCTGGTCGGCGTGTCGTCGCCATCCAGCATCCGCGCCGCCACGCCGCGTGACGCGGCGGAGATCGGCGCGATCTACGACGAGGCCATCGCGAGCGGGGTGGCCACCTTCGCCACCGGCCCGCACGACGTCGATGAGCGAACCGGCTGGCTCAACGACCGCGGTGATCGTGCCCCGGTGTGGGTGCTCGACGACACCCAGGGCGTGGTCGCGTGGTCGGCCCTTGCACCGTTCTCCCACCGCTACTGGTACGACGGCGTGGGCGAATACACCGTGTACGTGGCCGTGCGTGCACAGGGGCAGGGCATCGGTGGGCGCATGCTTGATGCCCTCATCTCCGAGGCTGCAGTGCTCGGGTACTGGAAATTGGTGGGGATGATCCTTGAGGGCAACGATGGCGGGAAGGCGCTCGCCGCAAGTCGGGGCTTCCGCGACGTGGGTACCCATCTGGCGCACGGCCGCGTCGCGGGGGCGTGGCGCGATGTGACCGTGATGGAACTCCATCTGGAGCCCGTGGCATGACCGGGCCCAGCGCCGCTGAGCCCCAGGACATGCGCGACATGTTCCGCTCCATGCTCCTGATCAGGCGCTTCGAGGAGAAGGCGTCGGAGGAGTACATGGCGGGTCGAATCGGCGGGTTCCTGCACCTGGCAATCGGTGAGGAGGCTGCGGTTGTGGGAACGGTCAGCGCCATGCGCGCCGACGACCCCCTCACGTCTACCTACCGGGAGCACGGCCAGGCACTGGCCCGGGGCACCGACCCACGGGTGGTAATGGCCGAGTTGCTCGGCCGGTCGACCGGGCTGTGCGGTGGCCGTGGTGGCTCGATGCACCTCATGGACAGGTCGCGTTCGTTCTACGGCGGCTACGGCATCGTGGGCGGGTCGGTCCCGCTGGGCCTCGGCCTGGCCTATGCCATCAGGTATCGAGGCGGCGATCAGGTGTCGGTGACCATGTTCGGGGATGGCGCCACCAACCAGGGCGTGGTGGCCGAGTGCTTCAACATGGCGGGCCTGTGGGACCTGCCCATCGTCTTTCTCATCCTCAACAACCAGTACGGCATGGGCACATCGCTGGAGCATGCATCCGCCGAAGAGGACCTGTACCCCAGGGCCGAGGCCTACGGGATCCCCGCCTGGAAGGTGGATGGCATGGACGTGATGGCCGTGCGGGGTGCCGTTGCCGAGGCCACACGCATGGCACGCGAGGAGCGAAGCCCCGTGTGCGTGGAGTTGCTCGCCTACCGCTACCGCGGGCACTCGATGAGTGACCCCGACACGGTGCGCGATGCCGAGGAGAAGGAGCGCTGGCGCCTTCGCGACCCGCTCATCACCTTCGAGCGCGTGCTGCTTGGCGAGGCCGTGATGACCGCCGACGACATCTCGGCAATGACGGCCGAGGTGGAGGAGCAGGTGGAGGACGCTGCAACGTTCGCCGAGCAGAGCCCCGAGGTGCCGGTGGGCGAACTTGCCGACGGCGTGTACGCCAACCCCTTCAACGACGACGCGCGCGGCGGCGCGCTGATGCGATGAGCACCGACGCCGCAAAGCCCGTGGCCTACCGCGACGCGCTCAACCAGGCGCTGCGTGAGGAACTGGCGCGCGACCCCGACGTGTTCCTGCTGGGAGAGGACATCGCCGGGTTCGATGGCGCCTTTAAGGTCACCCGGGGACTGCTCGAGGAGTTTGGCCCCGAGCGCGTGGTGGATACCCCCATCACCGAGGCGGGCTTCACAGGCCTTGCCATCGGTGCCGCGATGACCGGCCTCAGGCCCGTCGTGGAGATCATGACCGTCAACTTCGCGATCCTGGCCATGGATCAGATCGTCAACAATGCGGCCAAGATCCACTACATGTTTGGCGGTCAGGTGTCGGTGCCCATCGTCATCCGCATGCCCGGTGGTGGTGGACACCAGTTGTCGTCGCAGCATTCACAAACGCTGGATTCGTGGTTCGCCCACGTGCCCGGCCTCAAGGTGGTGTGCCCATCCACGCCTGAGGATGCCAAGGGCCTGCTGAAGACCGCCATCCGCGACGACGACCCGGTCATCTTCATCGAGAACGAAGGGCTGTACGGCAAGAAGGGCCCGGTAGGTGGCCCCGACGACCTCATCCCATTCGGGCAGGCCGTTGTGCGCCGCGCCGGCACGCACTGCACGGTCATTGCGCACTCGCGCATGGTGTGGGTTGCGCTGCAGGCAGCCGAGGAGCTTGCCGCACAGGGCATTGAGGTTGAGGTGATCGACCCGCGCACGTTCCGTCCGCTCGACCTCGACACGCTGGCCGGCAGTGTTCGGCGCACCGGGCACGCCGTGATCGTGGACGAGGGCTGGCCCGAGTACGGCATCAGCGCCGGGCTGGCCACGCACTTGTACGAGGCGTGTTTCGACTGGATAGATGCGCCCATCGGCCGGGTCAACTGCGCCGACGTGCCCATGCCGTACGCGAAGAACCTGGAGCAGGCGGCGCTGCCACAGCCGGCAGATGTGGTGGCTGCCGTACTCGCCAACATCGGACGGGGAGTGTCCTGATGCCCGAGATGCTCATGCCCAAGCTGTCGGACACCATGGAGGAGGGCACGATCCTCCGGTGGATCAAGGCGGATGGCGACCAGGTGGCCAAGGGCGAGCCGCTGGTGGAGATCGAGACCGACAAGGCCACCATGACGGTGGAGGCACCGGGTGACGGCACACTGGTGATCATCGCGGAGGAGGGCGACACCCTTGATGTGGGTGCACCCATCGCGACCATCGGAGACGCCGCGGGAGCACCGACAGGGGTGCAGCCGGTTGCGCCAGCAGGGGAAGCAGATCCCGTTGCGACCGACGAAGTGGCAACCGGCATCCCGACGGCTTCCGATGGCACCGCCGACACCATCTCAGGCGCAGGCACCCCGGCAATCACACCCTCTCCCGGGCCCATGGCACCACAGCCCGCGGCGACGCCACCTGCAGTTGCTCCTCCTGCGACGTCGGGCGACCGCGTCGCGGCATCCCCGCTGGCCCGCAACATCGCGGCGCATGCCGGCCTTGATCTGTCGACGGTCACGGGCACCGGCCCGGGCGGGCGAATCGTGAAACTTGACGTCGAAGCCGCGCTGTCGGGTAACCCTGCGGCCGAGGCCGTCGGGCAGCCCGCACCAGCTGCTGCTGCCCCACCGGCCGTCGCGCCACTCGGGAGCGCTGCCCCAGTGCAGCCGGTGCCACCCAAGATGCCGCCGCCTGTTCCCCGTGGCGACTGGCCCGCGGGCAGGCGCACCCCCCTTACCCATCTGCAGCAGGTCATCAGCCGGCGCATGACCGATGCCCACCAGGTGCCCGACTTCACTCTTGAGCGCGACGTCGACACCACTGCGCTGGCGGCTGCACGGGCCGACCTGCGAGTGGCGCTGCCGGAGGATCAACGGCCGAGCGTGAACGACATGGTGGTACGGGCCGTGGCCATGGCGGTACGCGAGCGACCCGACATGGCATCACGACTCGACGGTGACGATCTGCTGGTGCCCGACGGCGTGCACGTGGGCGTGGCCGTGTCGGTTCCCGGTGGGCTCATCGTGCCGGTGGTGCGCGATGCCGACCAGAAGACGGTGCCGCAGATCGCCGCCGAGGTGCGCGATCTGGCGCGCCGGGGTCGGGCGGGCACGCTGCGGCCCGACGAGATGGAGGGGTCAGCCATCTCGGTGACCAACCTCGGAATGTTCGGCATCGACCGGTTTCACGCGGTCATCAATGCGCCCGAGCCCGCCATCCTCGCCGTGGGCCGATCGGTTGAGCGGCCCGTGGT
>CANJMX010000071.1 GCA_947475125.1 Actinomycetota bacterium | reverse complement strand
GTGCCTGGTGTTCCTCGTGGTACTGCTGCCCATCACCCGCCCGCGCAGCATGCTTTCGTGGCGCACCCTCGACCTGCTTGCCCTTCTGTCCTTCAGCATCTCGTGGTGGTACTTCGACAAGGGCGAGATCTTCACGTCGGTGCCCTTGCAGTACCTGCCACTCATCTACTTGCTGGCCCGCATGGTGTTCATCACGGTCCAGCGGGCCCGCGCGGCCAAGGGCAGGGGGAGGGAGGCCGAGCCGGCCGATGGCAGATCCACGCGCACCTCCCGCAGGCCGGGTCTGCCCGGATGGATGCCCACATGGCTGCTGGTGACGGTGCTGGTCGTGCTCCTCGCCCTGCGCTGGGGCCTCAACGCCTTTGACAGCAACGTGATTGACGTGGGGTACGCAGGCGTGATCGGCGCGGATCTCATCCAGCACGGGACGACCCCATACGGCAACTTCCCCAAGGACTGCGGGCAGTGCGACACCTACGGCCCTCTCAACTATCTGGTGTACGTGCCATTTGAGGTCGCCGAGCCCTTTCACGGCAAATGGGATGACCTGCCTGCCGCGCACGGCGCCGCCACGCTGTTTGACGCGCTCGCGCTGCTGGGGCTCATGGTGGCCGGGTGGCGACTTGGTGGACGGCGCCTGGGGCTCACCCTGGCCATCGCATGGGCGGCATTCCCGTTCACCGCGTTCACGCTGTCGAGCAACTCCAACGACGCCCTGATTGCCGCGGCCATGGCCTGGGGCCTGGTGCTCGCCGCCCGGCCCATGGGCCGCGGGCTCACGCTGGGCCTCGGCATCGCTGCCAAGATCGTGCCCGTGGTACTTGTGCCGCTGTGGGCGCGCCATCCATTTCCCAGAGCCAACCCGCAGGGTGGCAGGCGCAGGCTCATGGCCTACATCGGTGGGCTCGTTCTCGCGGCACTGCTCACCGGGTGGGTGCTGTTTCTCGACGGGCTCTCGGGGGTGACGGCGTTCTGGTCACGCACCGTCGGATACCAGGCAGGCCGTGACTCGCCCTTCTCGATCTGGGGCCAGCACCCTGATCTTGGATACGTGCACATCGCGCTGATGGGGCTGGTCATCGTCGCCGGGCTCGCGGTAATGCGGTGGCCACGGCGCATCGACCTGGTGCAGTGGGCGGCAATCGGCGCGGCGCTGCTGATCGGCTTTGAGCTCACGCTCACTCACTGGTTCTATCTGTACATCCCGTGGTTTCTGCCGCTCATCCTTGTGGTGGTGGTGCCAGAGTGGCCTCGGCGCGAGCGGGACCCCATTCCCGCGCGCACACCGCCGCACCCCGACCCCGCAACACAGCGAGAGGCCACCACCGCATGAACCCACGGTTGGAGAAGTGGCTGCCGCTGTGGCTCTCGGTGCTCGCGCTGCTTGTGTGGATCGGCCCCCTGCAGTGGATGGCCGCGCACGTCTCGCAGATCTCCGACGTGCCCGTGTATCAGGCCGTGTACGACCACATGAGCGCTGGGGAGATGCCCTACCGCGACTTCCCGCTTGAGTACCCGCCGGGAGCCGCGGTGCTCTTCTGGATCACCGGCGTGTTGCCGGGCGCGTTCGGTTTCACCTTCGCCACCCTCATGCTGTTCTCGCTCATCGCCACCGTGATCGCGGTGACCCTCACGGCGAAGGCACTCGGCATGTCACCCAGGCGGCAGATGGCAGCCGGCGCGGTGGTGGCGCTGTCGCCGCTCTTGCTGGGAAACCTGCTGACCACGCGGTTCGACCTGCTGCTCGCCGCACTCATCGCCTGGCTGCTGTGGGCCGTGGTGACCGACCGCATGACCATGGCGTGGGTCATCCTTGCGGTGGCCATCCTGGTGAAGTTGGTGCCACTGGCGTTCATCCCGGTGCTGCTCATCGTGCACTGGCGGCGCCATGGCTGGCCCTCGGTGGCCCGTGCGGCGGGATGGTGCGCGGCAATCGTGGCTGTGGTCGTGGTGCCACTCATCATCACCGCACCGCATGGCATGTGGGGATCCATCTCGTACCACCTCGACCGGCCCCTGCAACTTGAGTCCACCGGCGCGGCATACCTCATGAGCCTGAGGGTTCTCGCGGGTGCGCCGCTGGCGGTGGAGAGTTCGTTTGGATCTCAGGGGCTCCCCGGGGATGGGCCCCAGTTCGTGGCGCTCATCTCCACCGTGGTGCTGGTGGTGCTCGTGGCCACCATCGCCTACACGCTGTGGCGCCTGCTGCTCACGAGCCCGGCCATGGCCGACTCAAGCCTGTTCGTAGCCGCCATCGCCACCACATGCATTGCACTGCTGGTGGCGGGCAAGGTGCTGTCGCCGCAGTTTCTCGTGTGGATCATCCCGGGGGCGGTGCTCGTGACCGGACGCATGGGACGATGGGCCGTGGGCATCAGCGTGGCAGCACTGCTTGTGACGCAGGCGTACTTCCCGGCCGGCTACTGGCAACTGGTGGCACTGCAGACCCCACAGATGGGCATTCTCATCCTGCGTGATGGGCTGCTCATTGTGCTCATGGCACTGTGCTGGCCAAGGCGCGCGGTGGCCACGGCCGCCGAGGAGTTATCGTCCGCCTGAGATAGGCGTTGCGGATGTCGTGACGGAGCAGGGGTGGGCCATGCCCCGGGGAAATCCCCATATCGTGCCCCACCCCATGAAGATTGCTCTCGCACTCACCACCGCATGCGCGCTCATCGCGTGCACCGTGGCCACAGCACAGCCTGCGGTCAACGCGACGGTGTCGCCCGTCACCATCACGGTGCCCACCTCGCTGCTGCAGGCGACCACCGTGCGGGTGACCCGCGCCGACGGCACCGTGGAAGCCACCCTCCCCCCCATCCCAATCGCCACCACCCCGGGCGCCGTGACTGTCGTATGGAACGGCGGTCGTGGCACCGGTGGTACTGGGCAGCTTCTGCCCGATGGCGAGTACCGGCTCGACGCCACGCTCACCGATGGCACCGTGGTGGCGGTCACCCCGCCCTCCGTCACGCTGGACGCCACCAACCCCGCGCCGGTGCTCACCCCAGCGGTGCCCACCGTGCCCAACCGGCAGACCGCGGGAATCCCGCTCCGCCCTGGCGGCGCCTCGCAGGTGCGCGCAATCGTCAAGCGGCCGGGGGCGGAAGGGGTCACCCTTGCCACCGGCGCGTGGAAGACCGCGGGCGACGTGCTCCAGCTTCCACTCGCACTTCGCGCCAACCGCATCGTCGGGTTGGTGTCGGTCACGGCGGAGGGCAGGGACGACGCAGGAAATGTCGGCCTGAGCGCGCCCGTGTTGTGGTCGGTGCAGCCCCCAGGGCTCGGCACGGTCATCGTGCGCCGCATCCAAACCCAGAAGCCGCTGGTGGCGGTGACCGTTGACGACGGGTACGGACCCTCCGAGGCCATGCGAATGATCGCCAGCGCGCGCGCTGCAAAGGTCACCATCACCTTCTGCTTCAACGCCATCAACCAGGGTCTGTGGAACCAGAGCTTTCGCGACACGCTGCGCACCGCCATCACCGACGGAGTGCTTGAGGTGTGCAGCCACGGCTATTCGCACACCACGGGCGTGGGTACCACGGAGGCATTCGGCAGGTCGGACCTCAGGCGCAATTCACCTTGGGATGCTCTGGCCGGGTACAGCACCGCACCGTTCTACCGGCCGCCCTTCGGTGCATACGGGTCGGGCCTGCGTGCGGCCGCGGGCGCCATGGGCTACCGCTACGTGCTGATGTGGGACGTTGACACCAACGACTGGCGGGGACCGCCACCCGCGTCGGTCATCACGCAGCGTGCAGTGGGTGGGGCCCGTCGCGGGTCAATCATCCTCATGCACACCAAGCCCAATACCGCTGCCGCGTTCCCCGGCATTCTGCAGGGGCTCAAGGCGAAGGGCCTGCGACCGGTCGGGCTCTCCGAGTTGTTCGCAGCCGGCCGGCCTGGCTGAGACGACTCAGCCCCGGGGTTGCTTCACCCGGCCCCACAGGGGGGCCAGACGGGCAAGTTGATGCGTGGGGGGCTCATCGTCGGTGAGGGGCGGATGGCCCTGCACCATGCCCGCCAGCGCGCGACCGGTGCGTGCCTCCCACTGGGATGCGTCACGGGCCAGCGACCTGCCCAGAGCGTCGGGCGGCAGCGGCCGATCACTTGCCACCAGCAGCACGTTGCCCGAGGTGCGGTGCTCCAGCACTGCGGGGTCAGCGATGAGCGCCACCTCGGGAAAGTGCTGCAGCATGCCGGCGGCCATGGCGCGCGCGAGTTCCAATGGCTCAACGTCGATGAGGTTCATTGCGTACAGGCCCCCGGGGCGCAGCACCCTGCGCACTTGGGCCACGAACTCGCGGGTTGAGAGGGCGTGCGGAGCCACAAGCCCCACGAAGGCATCGACAACCAGCAGGTCGAGTGCAGCATCGTCGGTTGCCAGTACGGCGGCGCGGCCATCACCCACCGTCACATCGAGGCGGGGCACGTCATCAAGTGCCAGATGGTCGCGCGACACCTGCACGATTCCCCCATCGCGCTCCACCACGCGCACACGTGCCCGTCGACGTGTGGCCACGAGATACCGGGCCAGGGTGCACGGGCCACCACCGATCTGCAGGGCATCGAGCGCATCACGCTCAGGGAACATGGCATCAACAACCCCCACGAGGTGCCGGAGATACTCGAACACGATGCGCGTGGGGTCATCCAGATCCACATGCGAGGCCTCTACGCCATCCATCAGCAGCAGCCGACCGCCAGGGTGATCACGGTCGGCCCGGATCTCCACCGTCACGAAGTCGGTGGCAATGGGATACGGAGGTGCCGGAGGAATGCTCACCCCCGCATAATGCCCGGCAACCGGGGTCAGTCCCCGGGTGGGGTCAGTCCCCGGGTGGGGTCAGTCCCCGGGTGGGGTCAGTCCCCGGGTGGGGTCAGTCGCTGCAACAAAAGTGCACGGGATGGCGGTGAGGGTCGGATCGCCCAGCGGGGTGGGGCGCGGTGTCCAGTTCGGTCTGGCTCCGGGGGGTCAGTCACCGTGGCATCGGTCGCGCGAACTGTGACGGAATCCGCGGAGTACTCCTTGCTACGCCAGCAGTACTCCTCCGTCCACCACCATCTGGGTACCGGTCATATAGCTCGACATGCCGGATGCCAGAAACAGCACCGCCCTGGCGATGTCATCGGGGTCGCCCATCCGGCCCTCGGGAATCCGGGCACTGAATGCCGCGACTGCCTCATCCGAGTTCCCGCCCATCTCCTCCACTCCCGGGGTGAGCACACCGCCGGGAGCCACGGCGTTCACCCGGATGCCGTGAGGGGCGAGCTCGAGTGCCACATTCTTGGTGAATCCCCAGGCACCATGTTTGCTGGCGTCGTAGTGGGCGAGGCCCACCATCGATGGATGCAGGGCATCAATGGACGTGACAGTGACGATGGCCCCGCCGCGCCCCTGATCAACCATCGCGAGCGCGGCCTCACGGGTGCACAGAAACACCCCCCGCAGGTTCACGGCGATGACGCGATCAAAGTCGGCGGTCTCCATCTGCAGCACCGGACATGCGGGAAAGATCCCCGCGTTGTTCACCAGCACGTCGATACCGCCGAGGGTGTCAACGGTGGCGCGGATGAGTGATCGCACCGATGGCTCATCGGCCACGTCGGCAGCCGCAGCCTCGGCCGCGCCGCCCGCCTCGCGCACCTCGGCAGCGACCGCTGCGGCCAGATCCCCGTCGAGGTCGCACACCATTACCGCCGCCCCGGCCTCGGCGAGGCGCAGGGCAATGGCCCTGCCGATACCCCGACCCGCACCCGTGACCACGGCCACCTTGTCGTCGAGCCGGATCAGGTCGGGCATTGCACGTTGGTCAGTCATGCATCAGTGCTACCAGAACCCACGTGCCCGGTTCGACCATGGGGGTCTGCAGTCACAGCACTGACCTACGAAAACCATCAGCAGCCAGCGGCACCGGTCTGCCACTGGTACTCGGCGCTCAAACTATTGATCCACGCGATACCCGATCCCAGCCGGATGATGGCCTGCCCGGAGGGCCCGAGCGAGGTGTTGGCGGGAGATGCCCCCGAGTACTCCACGAGGCCCTCCCCAAGAGTGTTGTCGGCATTGAACGCCGCGGTGGTCACCCGGTACGCGGCCTGCGCGTTCTCAACGCTTGAGGTGTAAGTGCCGATGGACTCGCGGTAATAGATGAATGCAGCACCGCTCTGGCAGAACGAGAACCGGGTGGTGGACTGGCTGCTGAGATTTGCTGAGGCGGTGACGTTGACCATGCGGGATCCAGCCAGGTACTGGCTGAAACGGTCAATGGCCGCCTGCCCCGTGATGCCACCGCTGGGCGCACCCGGCAGTGCGGCCGTTCCGCCGCCCGGAGTGGTGGCTCCTCCCCCGCCCGGGGTGGTGGGCGCGGCTGGGTCGGTTGCCGGGGCCGCGAGGGTCGCCGTCGCCGACCGGGTACGCGCACCCACCGTCATGCGCACCGCGATCCGCTTGCCCGTGCGTGCCTGAAAGACCTTTGCCCGCCTGCCGGTGAGCACGCCGCTTCGCCATGAACGCTTGGCGCCGGAGAGGACCACCGTAACGGTGCCCGCCGTCACGCTCACGCGACGCGGGAGCGGCGTACCGGTAATCGCCACTGCCACGCGCACACCAGTGCCCGCTGTACTGAGAGTGGCCGTGGGCACGGCGGCCGCAGATAGCTGAGCGGCGCCCATCAGCCCCAGTGCCACGACGGCGACCGCTGCGACGCGGGCGACGGGGATGTGCATCCCGCGACGTCCCGGCCGCTGGGCCGTACCGGACAGCTCATTCACAACGCCTATAGAAACCCGATGGCGATCCATGGGTTCACGTTATGCCCGTGGGCCCGCTCGGGAAAAGCGTGCTTTTCCGCAACCTCGCCGCGGTTCGCCACGGAGAGCACCCGCCCCGAAGGGCGGGTGCTCCGCACAGAGGTCGGCTAGCGCTTCGCCGCCGGATTCACCTGGAACGTGTTCAGGAAGTGGTCGTTCACGATCTGAGTTGTTCCCGCTGCTGTGAGCGTGAGGTTCTTGGTCAGCACCCGTGACCGGTACTTCCAGCCAGCCGCAAGCTGATCCTTCGGACCGATGTAGCGCAGGGTCTTCATCCTGAGCTTGGAACTCACCTGCTGGCTGTACGACTGCATCACGAACACCTGCTTGTTCGGGGCAATCAGCTCAAAGATGCGGTGCCCTCGATTGAACACGTACACGGTGTCGCGCGAAACGGTGGTCGGCACGTAGGGAACGGTCCCGACGGTCGCGTCGCCCACAGCCACCTGCAGCTGGGCCTTGAGACCCAACTCCATTCCATTCACCGTGAGGGTGTCGGATGATCCGGTGACGCCGCCCGTGGACTGAATGGTGTCCATCACCCAGTGACGACGGCCGTTGATGGTGGCCGACGTCGAGAGGGCTGCTCCCGCTGCAGGCGGGTACGCCGCGTTATAGGCATCGACCACATTCTGCTCGGTGATCGTGCTGAACGACGACGAGGGGCATGTGTTGAAGCCGAGCGTGTTGAACACGTGCTCGGTGATGATTCCGTTTGCCACCGTGTCGGGAATCAGCTCGCAGTAGGGATAGTCGTAGACCTTCATCGGCGCAGATGCAGCGGCAGGCGTGGTGGTCGTCTGGGCGACAG
>CANJMX010000070.1 GCA_947475125.1 Actinomycetota bacterium | reverse complement strand
CGGCGGACAAGGCCCTCGTCGACCACGTCGACGTAGCCCTGCTGGTCCAGATCGGTCTGCCTCCTGGCGGTGGCTCCCATTTTCACTCCCGGTCGGTCAATCGATTCATGATCATCCGGATCCCCAAACCCTCAACCCTCACATGAGGAAAAGGCTGAACCTTCAGTCGAAGGTAAGAGATCAGATGTGGGATTGATACCGACCGCACAAGCGGCTGTCAACCTCTGGAGCGAAATCAGTTCTGTCGAACTGCCTCAAATACCAGCACCGATGCGGCTGTGGAGAGGTTCAGGGACCCCACGTTCCCCCGCATGGGAATGCGTACCAGGCGGTCGCACACATCCCTCACCTTGGGCCTGAGGCCTGCACCTTCAGCCCCCAGCACGATAACCGCGCCCGCGTCCCAGGGCACTTCCCGGTAGTCCATCCCGGCGTCCGAATCCGCGCCGGCCGACCATCGGCCAGCACCCGCAAGATCGTTGATGAATGCGACCAGACTGCCGATCCGGGCGATCGGGAGGTGCTCAACGGCACCGGCGGAGGCCTTGCAGGCAACCGGGGTGATACCCGGGCTGCCGCGGGTGGGGATCACCAGCCCCGCACATCCGGCTGCGTCGGCGACGCGGGCGACAGCGCCGAGATTCCGTGGATCCTGAACCTCATCGAGCACGATGACCGGACCCATACCCTCAAGTATGTCTTGAGGGTCTGCATACGGGTATTCCTCCGTGAACGCCACCATGCCCTGGTGATCGCCGGTGCCCGCCACGCGCGCGAGTTCCTCGCGGGTCTTCACGACAACGGCGACGCCCTCAAGTGCTGGATCGTCAGCGGCCTGCGTGAGCACCCACACCTCAGATACCTCGCGCCGGCCCGCCTTGATGAGTTCGCGCACAGGATTGCGCCCGTACACAAGGATCGGCCCTTCGTCCTCGTCGCGCTTTCGACGTCCGTATCCACCGCGGCTGCTCATGATGATGCGTAGACCTCCGGCCCATCCGGGCCATCGCGCAGTTCAAATCCGTGGGCGAGAATCTGGTCGCGCAGCGCATCCGCTGACGCGAAGTCACGTTCGACGCGGGCTGCCTCGCGGGCTGCGAGCAGATCAAGCACCTCCTGCGGTGCGTCGCCCCCCGCCGGGTCACCGAGCCCGGCCAGCCCCAGCATGTCGAGAAGGCCGATCAGCTCAAGTCGCACCTCGCGCAGCTGCCCGGACGCGGGGCGCCCCCGGTCGAGGGAGTGGTTGATGACCCGCACGAGGTCGAACACCGCCGCGATGGCCCCCGGCGTACCGAAGTCGTCGTCCATCGCCTCATGAAACCGCTGGCGGGTATCCACGAGGGCCCTCATCAGGTCCGGGTCGTTGGACTCGCCGGCCTCCGGGGCACCGAGCGCGCGGTCGAGCGCACGCACCGCATTACGGATGCGATCGCAGGCGGCCTCGGCATCGCGCAGGCGTTCGTCCGAGAAGGGCAGCCGCGACCGGTAGTGGCTCTGCATGAAGTATGCGATGACCGTGTCGGCACCCCATCGCTCCACCACGTCGGCAAGCAGCGCGATGTTGCCGATGCTCTTGCTCATCTTGCTGTCCGACAACTCGAGCATCTCGTTGTGCATCCACACATGGGCGAATGGCACGCCATCGTGGGCGCCCTCGCTCTGGGCGATCTCGTTCTCGTGATGCGGGAAGGCCAGATCGATGCCACCGCCGTGCACCGCGAACCCCATGCCCAGCTCACGTTCCGCCATCGCCGAGCACTCAATATGCCAGCCGGGGCGCCCGGGGCCCCACGGGGAGTCCCACCAGGCATCCTCCCCCTCCTTATGCCCCTTCCACAGGGCGAAATCGAGGGGGTCATCCTTCAGGTCGCCATCGTCGCCCGGCACCATGTCCACCAGGTTTCGACCGGAGAGCCTGCCGTACCCCGGGAAGGCGGCCACACGGAAGTACACGTCGCCGTCGGCCGGGTATGCCAGCCCCCGCTCGATCAGGCTGCCGATGAGCGCCACGATCTCGTCCATCGTGTCGGTGACCTTCGGCTCGGCATCCGGGCGCCCGAGCCCCAGCATGTCGGTGTCCTCGACGTACTGCCGGGCGCAGCGCTCGGCCAGTTCCGTGGATGGCACTCCCTCAGCCCGTGCGGCGTCGTAGATCTTGTCGTTGACGTCCGTGATGTTGATGACCAGGCGGCAGCGTTCACCCCGTCGCTCGAGATAGCGCTTGAGCACCGAGAAAACCACGAACGGCCGGGCGTTGCCGATGTGGATGCGCGAGTACACGGTGGGCCCACACGCGTAGATGCCGATGACGCCGTTGGCATCAGGGTGAAGCGGTTCGGCGCACCCCGTCAGGGTCGAGTGGAGCCTGACGGTCATGCGGGCATCTCCACCAGCGCCACGGCCTGGCAGCCGATGCCCTCGCCGCGACCGATGAATCCCATGCCATCAGTGGTCGTTGCGTGCACCGACACGGGCGCACCCACGAGCGCCGTGAGCGCCTGCTCCATGGCCTCCCGATGCGGCCCGATACGCGGACGCTCACACATGACGATCACGTGCACGTTGGCCGGGATCGCGCCCTCATCGCCGAGCCGGGCCATCACGTGGGTGATCATCTGTGCCCCAGTGACGCCCGCCCATTCGGCGGTCCCGGGAAACAGCACCCCGATGTCGGGGCCGCCCGATGCGGACAACAGGGCGTCACAGACCGCATGCGCCACGACGTCGCCATCGGAGTGGCCGGCGAGGCCGGCGTCGTGCTCCACCGCCAGCGTGCCGAGCATCAGGGGGCGGCCCGCCTCCAGGCGGTGCGCATCGGTGCCCATTCCAACTCTCAGTCCCATGTGATCGCCACCTGCTCGGGTTCACGTGCACGAAAGCGCGTGATCGTCTCATAGCCCGCGCCACGCAGGGCCGCCACGGCCGTGGGGTAATCGCGGGCGACATCCTCCGGACGGTGGGCGTCGCTCGACAGCGTCACCGGCACGCCGGCACGACAGAAGGCCGCCAGCCAGTCCGGGTCGGGATACAGCTCGCCGATGGGCTTCCGCAGCCCCGCAGATGAGCACTCCACCGCCACGCCGCAATCGGCGATCGCCGCGATGACCTCATCGCGTCGACCGGCCAGATGGGCGGGCATCCGGGTTCCGAACACCTTTGGCAGATCGGGATGCGCGAGGACGTCAAACAGGCCGCTGGCTGCGGCTGCTGCCAGTTCGTCGAGGTACCGCCCCCACGTCTCATCGGCACCCAGGTCGTCCCAGCAGGGGTAATCGGGATGATCGACGGCCAGGTCTCCCAGCCAGTGCACTGACCCGAGGACGATGTCGAAGGGGTGAGCAGCAAGCAGGGCGCGGGTGTCATCCACCCGATCCGGGATCCAGTCCATCTCAATCCCGACAAGCACGGGCAGGCCACCATCACGGGCCGCGAGAAGGGCGTCGCAGTGGGCGCCCAGGTCCTCAGTGGCCTCTCCCTGCCACCACGGGTTGGGGTGCCAGTGGCGCACGTCCGCGAATCGGTGCACGTGCTCAGTGATTGCGATCTCGGATACCGCGCGGGCGCGGGCCTGATCCACATACCGGGCAATCCATCCCGGCGACCGTGCGCCACCCTCGCGATCCCAGCGCGTTCGGTCGGCGTCGCGGGCCTCCTCACCGTCGGGCTGCAGGTGGAGGTGGTAGTCAGTCAGCACGGGCGGGGCACGTTACGCGATGCGTGATCCAGCGAGGAGCACCTCGACGAGCGCCAGGTCAGCGGGCACGGTCACCTTGAGATTGGGTGAGTGCGGGTTCACAAGCGCCACCATCACGCCCCGGCGCTCAGCCATTCCCGCGCAGTCGGTGGCCGTGTCCAGCTCGATCGGGTCGGCCTCGTCGAACATGCCGCGGATGACGTCGGCCCGGAAGGCCTGTGGGGTCTGCGCACGCCAGAGCCCCACGCGATCGATCGTGCGGTCAATCATGCCGTCGGCCCCCTCGCGCTTGAGCGTATCGGTCACCGGAGCCGCGGCGATCGCACCATCGTGGAACGCCAGTCCCGCGAGCACACTCTCCACCATCGCGGGCGTGACGAGCGGCCTGGCGGCATCGTGCACAAGAATGGCGTCCACGTCGGTGGGCAGGGCCGCGATCCCGGCTGCCACCGAGCGCTGACGTGTTGTTCCGCCGGGCACGATCGCGTGCACCCGCACCAGGTCGCCGATCGCAGCGGCAATCGCCTTCTCCTCGCCGGGCGGCGACACGATCACCAGTGCGTCCACGCCACGGGCCGCCGACAGGGCAATGGCGCACCACGCCACAAGCGGCCTGCCCGCCGCGCGCACAAGTGCCTTGGGCAGGCCGGTTCCAAGCCTCTCGCCAGATCCCGCTGCCACGATGATCGCGCCCGCGCCCATGTGCCTCCGCCGACCGGCCGTCAGACCGAGCCAGGCCGGCGGGCGAAGATCATCTTCCCCGACGGGTTCTGGATGATGCTGGTCACCTCGACATCCTGCGCGGGGTCGCCCACCAGTGAGCGCCCGCCCTCAACCACGACCATGGTGCCGTCGTCGAGGTAGCCCACTCCCTGGTCGTACTCGCGCCCCTCGCGGATGACGCGCACGTTCAGCGACTCACCGGGCAGCACCGCAGGCTTGAGTGCATTCGCCAACTCATTGACGTTGAGTACCTCGATGCCCTGGATACGGGCCACCTTGTTGAGCGCGTAATCGGTGGTGACGATTGAGCCATGCAGGTCGCGGGCGAGGCTCACCAACTTGGCGTCCACACCATCCACCCCCGGCTGGTCGCCGCTTCGGATCTGCACGCGGCTCTCCCCCACGGCCTTCAGTTCCTCAATCAGATCAAGGCCCCGGCGACCGCGCGCACGCTTCTCGGGGTCGGTGGAGTCGGCCACGCGGTGCAGTTCTTCAACCACGAAGGTGGGAACGATGATCTGCCCCGGGAGAAACCGCGCGCGGGCAATGTCGATGATGCGGCCATCGATGATCGCGCTGGTGTCGATGATGCGCGGCGGAACGGTGGCAGAGCTGCGGGACCTGATGCCCACGAGGCGCAGGATGTCGGCGTGCTTGCGCGCGGCGATGCGCGTGAAGACGTAGGCCACCAGCAGCACGACGGGCAACAACAGGTACGGACCGACGACCGGCAGGCTGGCAACGGCGATTCCGGCGAGCGCGGCGGCCAGAAGGCCCACCACGAGTCCGATGGCGCCCACGGCGAGCTCCCCGGCCGATCGCTTGTCGGCCGCCGTGTCGATGGCGCGCATACGGGATGGAAGCCAGCGCCCGATGACCCCGCCGATGACCCACCCCACAAGTGCGCCGATGATGATGGCGCCGATGTACACCGGGTACTGGAGCGCATCGCCCACAAGATCGCCGAAGTCGATTCTGCGGCCCACCTGATACGCCCCGAGCGCCCCGAGCAGGGCGAGAACGGACTGGGTGACCCTGAGCACCACGGGATTCGCCGACCGGCGCCGGGGCTGTGGGCCCGGATACGGCAGGCCGAACCGGTCGTCGGGCGCGCGGGGGGGCTGCCCATCGCCACGATCGGGTGGTGGGTCGGTCACCGGTGCCCCGGTTCCATGTCCATCAGTTGACGTCGCCATCACCCCCCTTCCGGCTTCGTTCCCACCACTGGTTGCGGTATGACGGAACGGATTTCCACGTACCACCCCGTGCTTCCTTCGTGCATCACGCAGCAGGCGGCCTGCGAGCATTGCACGCGGCGGGCGCCCCGTCATCCCCCCACGGGCCGAAATGCCTCTCTGATGGCGTCTCTGAGCTCCACGGCGGGGTGCACAACCGCCGGGCGGGGCCCGGCTTCGACCGAATCGCCCAGTGGTCCGGTGAGGGCCCGCGCCACGGAGTGGTCTGCCGATACCCGCAGACGGCGCCCGGCATGACTCACCGGACGCAGTGCCCCGGTAAGCCCGATCTCGCCCATCGCCGCCACGGGGCCGGGCAATGGTTCGTTTCTCGCGGCACTCGCCACGGCGAGAGCGATGGCGAGGTCGGCGGCCGGGTCGGGCGCGCGGGCACCACCGGCCACGCTCACGAACACGTCCTGGTCTCCCACGCGCACACCGGCATGGCGGCCCATGACCGCCAGCACCTGCGCCAGGCGCGTGCGGTCAATACCGCCGGCCACCCGGCGTGGCGGCACGATGTCGGTGGGGCCCACCAGGGCCTGCACCTCCACCAGTACCGCGCGCGTGCCCTCGATGGCAGGGAACAGACACGAACCAACGCGCTCGCCGGCCTCCGCGAGGTAGATATCCGATGGATCATCCACCGACGCCAGCCCGTCGGCGCGCATCTCAAGGATGCCGGTCTCGTTGGTTGACCCGAAGCGGTTCTTCAGCGCCCGAAGCACGCGCTGGGCTCGCACTCCATCGCCCTCGAACGAGATCACGGCATCCACCAGATGCTCGAGCAGGCGAGGACCAGCGAGCCCACCATCCTTGGTGACCTGCCCCACCAGAATCATCGCGATGTCACGCGACTTCGCGATGCGCACCAGTTCAGCGGTGACCTGCCGCACCTGGGCCGGGCTGCCGGGGGCGCTGTCGAGCGAATCCGAGGTGAGCGTCTGCACCGAGTCGATGGCGCAGATACCGGGGGGGTTCGCCTCCAGCAGTTCGGCAATCGCCTCGAGACGGGTTTCGGGGTACACGACGATGGCATCGCACGATGGCGCCAGCCGCTGGGCACGGGCGCGCACCTGAGCGGGAGACTCCTCGCCGGTCACCAGAAGGGCGGGACGGGACGCCGACATGTGGGCGAGGGCCTGCAGCACCAGCGTGCTCTTACCGATACCGGGCTCACCACCGATGAGCACCAGGGAGCCCGGCACGATGCCACCTCCCAGCACGCGATCCAGCTCCGACACGCCAGTGGGGATTCGCTCCTCAAGGAGGGCGCTCACCTCGGACAGTGGGATCGCCTTGGGGGCGATGGCAGAGACCGGCCCACGGCGCGCCGACGGCGGCGGTGCCGCCCCCTCCTTCAGCGTGTCCCACTCCCCGCAGGCCGGGCACTTGCCCAGCCAGCGAGGTGACACGTGCCCGCAGCCGTCACACTGGAATCGGCTGCGGACACGCGGCGGGCTCAGGGATTACTCCGCGTCGTCGGCCGGCTCGGCGTCTGCGCCGACGGCCGCGACGACGACCTCCGGTTCAGCCGGGGCGGGCGGGGCCTCGGTGCGGTCCATCCGCATCACGTCGCCGTCACGGTCGCACACAATGACCAAACCCTCGGTGAGCGTTCCGTGCAGCAACTCGTCGGCCAGCGGGTCCTCGATGAGACGCTGGATCGCACGGCGGAGTGGCCGGGCACCCATTGCCGGGTCGTAGCCCTCATCCACGAGCAGGTCCTTCGCCGCGTCGGTGAGCTGGAACGACACACCCTGATCGGCCATCTGCTTCTGCAGACGCACCAGCATGAGGTCGATGATCTGCTTGATCTCTGCCTTGGTCAACTGGTGGAAGACGATGATCTCGTCGATGCGGTTGATGAGCTCGGGCCGGAAGGCCTTCTTGAGCTCACCCATGATGCGGCCCTTCATGTCCTCGTACGCCATACCGCCGCCCTCTTCAGCCACGCTGAAGCCCAGCGGGGTGGTGCGGGTGATGGTGGCGGCGCCGATGTTCGACGTCATGATCACGATGCAGTGGCGGAAGTCCACCACGCGACCCTGAGCATCCGTGAGGCGTCCGTCCTCG
>CANJMX010000069.1 GCA_947475125.1 Actinomycetota bacterium | reverse complement strand
GATCGTGATCGCAGGTGGGGGCATGGTCGGCTTGACGCTCGGGAAGCTCCTCCGGGCACGTGGGTTCGAGCCGACAATCATCGAGCGCATGCCCGCGGGGGCGTATATCCCGCGTGGCTACATGCTCGGTTTCCAGGGGTACGAGCCCCTGAAGGAGATCGGGGTGCTCGAGGCTGTATGGCCCGAGGGTCGCGAGATTGCACCGCAGGATGGCCAGGCCGCCGTCGCCGTGTGCGTCGAGGTGGGCAAGGTAATCAGTGCGATTGCCGATGGACTTCCCGTGGAGTACGAGCACTCCGTCGTGGATCTCGTCAAGAACGACGAGGGCCGCGTGGTGGGTGTTGTGGTGGAGGGCCCCGAGGGCAAGCGCACCATCGAGAGTGATCTGGTCGTCGCCTGCGACGGCAAAGACTCCCGGGTACGCCAGATGGCCGGCATGGCCGCCACGTACGACGCGCTCCCCGAGGCCTCGCTGGCCTGGATGAGCACCACCCCATCGGAGACCTCGTTCTCGATGGCCTACATGAGCGACGGCCAGCACATCGGGATGATCTCCTGGCCGCAGGGTTCAGCCGGCTGGCGCAGCTGCTCCAAGGTCGGAGCCGAGGAGGCCCTCGCTCCGGGGCTCGACGCCATCAAGGAGATGTGGACCCGACTGCTGCCGCAGTCGCGCCTGGGCGTTGAGGCGCTGGAGAGCATCGAGCAGGTGCGCTACGGCGAGCCGGAATTGCTCAGCACTCCCGAGTGGTGGGTACCTGGGCTGGTTCTGATCGGCGACTCCGCACACTTCTTTGGTCCCGAGACAGGGATCTCGTCGGGAATCGGTCTGGGCGACGCCCACGCCCTGTCCGAGGCGCTGCGTCAGCACCCCGAAGACCCCGACGCGGCCTGCATCTCATTCGTTGGGTGGCGTGCCCCGGTCGTGCGTCCGTACGAGGCCATGGATCCAGGCCGTCACCGCATGATGATGGCCGGCCAGTCAACTCCCGGACCCGGCGAGGCCTGGCCCCCCGCCTGATCTATTCGGCGGCGGCGGACTCCATCGGGACTTCGTCGCCGCCGGTATAGCCCCCCATCACGCGGCCGAGGTCGCGGATGCGGGCGAGTTCGAATAGCGCGGGAATCGTGGGCAGCCAGAAGCTGAGCGCCCGCCACACCACCACGCCCGCAAATGCTTCGGCCAGCGGGATATCGAGCGCGGTGAGCGCGAAGGTCGTGGCGGCATCAATCGCGCCAAACCCGCCGGTTGGCAGTGGAACGAGCAACGTCACATACCCGAGCGCGTATGCCAGGGCCACGCCGAGGAGCGGGACGTCGGCGCCCACTGAACGCATTGCGGCCCACAGCGATATGACGTCACCAACCCAGTAGACGAGCGCGGCACCGATGGGGCCAGCATGCGACCGGGGGTGCAGTAGCACCACCCGCGTGGCAACGACCCCCGACATCACGGCCGCGCCAACCCGGCGTAGCCACCCTCCACCACCTGGGTCTGACAGCTGGTCGCCGCGTGCCGGCGCACCGAGCCAGCTTCCCACGATGGCAACGGCCGGCACGATGATGAGCCAGGGCAGCGTCAGCCCAAGTGGTACGGCGCTGGAGAAGCCCACCATCGTGACGACGGCAGCGATGAACGCCAGGATTCCGAAGATGGCGAACACGATCATGTTCAGGCCAAGTACCCGCTGCGCCGCGGTGCGGGCACGAAGTCCGGCGCGCCGCAACGCCCAGTACACGACTGCGATTCCGCCCGCACCACCCGGAGCCACGATGCGCGTGGCACCCAGGCTCACAAGCCACAGGCGGGTGGTGTGCCACGCCGTCAGGCGCAGGCCCCCGTCCATCATCACCACGAGCCGGATCAGCGCCGCGTATCCCACCCAGCATGTGACCTCCGCGACAAGGCTCACCATGAGCCAACTGGCATCTGCGTGCCTGAGCACGCCGACGAACTCCGAGAATCCTGCCGCCCGGCTGATGAGCAACGTGAGCCCGATCGCCAGCACGATGACCACCGCGATGCCCAGCACAATCCGTCGCGGCGACGCGATTCGCGGAGGAGTGAGGTCCTCAGTTTGAGTGTTCGCGGTGTCATCAGTCATCGTGATGATTCATTTAGGTCCCGGTCGGCCCGGCTGCGCCTCCCCCGGTCAGGTCGGCCCCAGTCCACCCCGCCAAGTGGCGCACAGACCACCGGCTGCTGCCCCCACCGCCACGGCGTCGTCAATTCCGAGGCCTCGGGCGAGGCCAACGGTGAGGCCGGCGGCGAATGAGTCGCCGCAGCCGTACGAGTCGACGATCGGCGCAGCCTGCACGGCCGGTGCATATCGGCACACGGGGGCGCCGTGGGGTTCGATGGAGCCCCCAGCTGCTCCGTCGGTCATCACCACTGCGCCCGGTGTCAGATGTGCCGGGAGGGCGGCCGGGCTCTCGTCGGGATCGTTCGCGCTGGCCACGATGACGTCGGCGACGATGCCGGCCGCCGTCACATCCCCGAGTCGGCGCCCGCTCACCACAAGGTGCCGCGCCTGCCGGGCAACCCGAAGCAGCTCGGGGTCTTCCCCCGTGTAATAGACCGCATCCGCGGAGGCGAGGAGATCAGTACCGGGTAGGTCTGAGGCCCGGGCCTGCATCCGGGCGCCCACGACCATGATGGTGCGCTCCCCGCCAGGCTCGATGATGGTGAGCACCGGGGTCTGCGCGCCGGTCGCCCGGGCCGCGACCACCGACACCCCGCGATCCTCGAGCAGCCGCCTGCACTCGGCCGCGGTGATGTCATCGCCGAGCGCAGTGAGCAGGGTCACGTGAGCGCCCAGACGTGCGGCGGCCACTGCGGCTACCCCTCCCCCGCCTGCTGGCTCACTCCACGGGTCGTGCAGATCTGCGATGTGCCCGCGGTCGGGCAGGTGACCCTGCGCATGGGTGACCCACTCCACATGGCCGATGATGACCACCCGTGGAGCGGGCCCCGGCATCAGCGCGGCTTCAACTCGGGGGGCGCGCCAAACGCCTGAAGAACCTCCGGGATGCCCACGCTGCCGTCGGGCCGCTGGTGGTTTTCGAGCAGTGCGATGAGGGTGCGGCCCACCGCCACGGCAGTGCCGTTGAGGGTATGCACGGGCAGGGTGTCCTTGCCGCGCTTGGTGCGGCAACGCAGGCGCCGCGCCTGGTAGTCGGTGCAGTTGGAGCACGAGGTGACCTCGCGATAGCGATCCTGACCCGGCATCCAGGCCTCGCAATCGAACTTTCGCGCAGCCGAGGCACCCAGATCGCCCACGGCGACGTCAACCACGCGGTACGGGATGTTGAGGTCGCTGAGAATGCGCTCCTCAATCGCGAGGATTCGCTGGTGCTCAGCCTCCGACTGCTCGGGTGTGGTGAACGTGAACATCTCCACCTTGTCGAACTGGTGCACCCGGAAGATGCCGCGTGTATCGCGTCCCGCAGCGCCGGCCTCGCGCCGGAAGCATGTTGAGATACCCGCGTACCGCAGCGGCAGGTCGGCTTCATCAAGGATCTCGTCCTGATGCAGCGCCGCCAGCGGTACCTCGGATGTGCCCACCAGGAATAGATCGTCGGATGCGGTCTCGTAGATGGCCGACCTGTCAGTCGGGAAGAACCCCGTGCCCAGAAGTGCTTCCTCCCGCACCAGCACGGGGGGAATGACCGGGATGAAGCCCTCCCCCTCAAGCAGGTCGACCGCGTACGTGACCAGCGACATCTGCAGGCGTACAAGCGGACCCATCAGATACGCAAAGCGCGATCCGGAGGTGCGTGCAGCGCGCTCCAGATCGAGGCCGCCAAGCCCCTCCGCAATGGTCACGTGGTCGAGGACCCCTCCCGGGAATGTGGGGATCTCCCCCACCCTGCGCAGTTCGAGCGCGTCGTCTTCGCCACCGTCGGGTGCCTCAGCCTGCGCGAGATTCGGGAGCTGCAGAAGAAGGGCATCGCGATCGGCCTCGGCAGCCCGGAGCACCTCTTCCTGGGCCGTCGTCTCGTCGCGAAGCCGCCTGGCTTCGGTCTCCTGAGCCGGGTCAACGGGCTCGCCGGCCTTCTTCGCCTGACCAATCCCCTTGGCAATACGCGTGGACTCGGCGCGCATCTCCTCAACAGACATCCGTACCCCACGGCACGTCTCATCCAGCGCCAGCACGTCGTCGAGTCGGGCAGCATCTCCGCGGCGCGACAGGGCAGCCCGCACGGTGTCGGGGTCACGGCGGATGAGTCGGAGGTCAAGCACGCGTCAGGTCTCCAGTGTCGTTTCGTCCAGCGCTCTGATTGCTGCGTCGACATCTTCACCGATGGGGAATGCCGACCGGAGCCCCGTGACCTCGAATACCCGCAGCACCTGCCGGCGCTCGCAGGCGATGGCCACGCCCCCCAACCCCTCGGCAGCCCTTGCACGAAGCGCCACGATCGCACCGAGACCCGAGGAGTCAAGAAGTGTCACATCGTTGAGGTCGAGGACGATCCGCACTGCAGCCGGATCAACCTCGCCGATCTCGCGTCGAAAAGCCGGAACGGTGTAGATGTCGAGTTCACCCCGGAGGGTGATCACGACGAGGTCGTCCCGGCCCCCGGTGGCGACCTCAAGTCCCATTGGGACCGCTACTACTGCTTGATGCTGAGGACGTAGGCGACCACATTGTCGAGATCGGCACCCGACGCGAGTCCGCCGGGCATCGCACCCTTGCCATTCTGTACCTGAGTCTTGATCTGCGCGGCGTCCATCTTCGTGGCCGACAACTGCGGCCCGACGCCCGCCTGAGTTCCGCCTGACGGGTGGCAGCCCTGGCAGGTGGCATCAAAGAATGTCTTTCCGGCAGCGACATCGCCAGATGACGCGCCGCTCCCACCGCCCTCGGGGGCGCTCGCAACCCCACCTGCGCCACCAGAACTGGTGCCCGTGTTGCCCGAATCCGCAGGCGTTGCGGCCGCGTCGGGAGCGGGGATGGTCTTGCCTTCGGAGTCGGTCTGAGGAGCGTTGTTGGCGATGGTGGTCGCGTCAGCGGGGGTGCTGGCGGCGGACGGATCCGTGCCCCCACAACCCGCACCGATGCCGATCAGGGCAACGGAAGAAATGACAGCGGCAGCAACGGTGATCCCTCGACGCATTGATCGCTCCTCGGTGCGATATGTCCAATTACCTACGCGGCAACCCTACCATCGCAACGTACGCCTAAACGGGAGCATCTCCTGCCCCAATGGCAGAAGTCGGGAGGTTTGACGCGTGATTCAGGGACTCGGCAGGGACACCCCCGAAATCGGGGTCGGCGTGTTCGTTCATGACACCGCTGTGGTGATCGGCCAGGTACGACTTGGCGACCGCTCATCCGTATGGCCAACCGCTGTTCTGCGTGGCGATGTCGAGGGGATCACGGTTGGAGCCGACACAAATGTTCAGGACGGCGCCGTGCTGCATGCCGACCCCGGTATGCCCTGCACAGTGGGCGATCGAGTGACCATTGGCCACCGCGCAACCGTGCACGGCTGCACCGTGGGCGATGAGTGCCTCATCGGTATCGGGGCCACCGTGCTCAATGGTGCCCGCATCGGCTCACAGAGCATCATCGGCGCCCACGCCCTGGTGCCCGAAGGAATGGAGATTCCCTCAGGGGTTCTTGCAGTAGGTGTTCCGGCCAAAGTGCGCCGCGACCTCACCGACGACGAGCGCGCCGGTCTGGCTGCGCAGGCGGCCCGCTATGTGGCAAACGCCTCTCGCCACGCCAGCGAGGCGCGACCGGCCTGATCACCAAACGCATCGCCCGGCGCCCCCTCCGGGGAGTGCGCCGGGCAGGTGCTGCCTAGGTGAGGGTGTACTCGGGGCCGCTCCCGCCCTCGGGCGGCGTCAGCTGGCCACCCTTGGCGGTAATGGCACCGCACTGCACACAGTTGGGGTTGTTCACCCGCACGTCCACGAAGCCGTCCTTCTCGCTATCGGGGACCACCTCGTACACCTTGGCCGGGCACATGTTCTCCCAGGCCACCGCCAGCTCGAGCGGCACATTGGTGCGCACCCGGATGTGGTTGGGCTGGTCATCGCGGGTCTTGTTGCCGCTGAGGAACACCGACGACAACTTGTCGAAGATGTACTCGCCGTCGGGCTTCGGATAGCCCCGGTCGGGCCCGATGAGCACGGGCTCGTCGCGGTCGGCCTTGATGCTGACCTTCTTCGGCAGCTTGCCGCGGGTGAGCATTGACAGCCCGTTGACGATGCCGGCGTAGATGAACCCCTTCTGAAACGAGGGGCGGAAGTTGCGCACGCGCCACAGGTCCTTCCACACCTCGGAGTTCTTGATGGCCTCGTCGTAGCCCCAGAGGCCAGTGGTCTCCTCAACCGTGCCGGCCTTGATGGCAGCGGCGATGGTCTCCGCGGCGATGATGCCGGACTGCATCGCGTAGCTGACGCCCTTGAGCGCAGCCAGGTTGACGAACCCCGCGGAGTCGCCGCACAGAACGGCTCCCGGAACGTGGAACCGGCTGGGAAGCCCGTAGATGCCGCCAGACGGAATGGTCTTGGCACCCCACGCGACGCGGCGGCCCCCGGCGAGGACATCCTTGAAGAGCGGATTCGTCTTGGCCTGCTGCAGCAGGTCGTGCGCCGAAATGTTGGCATCGGCGGCGTCGAGACCCACCACCATCCCGATGGACACCATGTTGCCGCCCATCGGATACATCCAGGCTCCGCCGTACTCACGCCACTTCGAACCGAGCTTGAGCGGCCACCCGATTGTGTGCACCACGCGATCGAGCGGCTTCTCGACCTCCCACACTTCCTTGACGCCGATCTCGAAGATCTGCGTGCTGTCCTGATCGAGCTGGAAGTGGTCTCGGAGCACGCCCGCGAGGTGCCCCTGAGTCCCTTCGCAGATAACGGTCACCTTGGCGCGCACCTCGACGCCGGGCTCAAACGTGGAGAGCTCCTCGCCATCGCGGCCGCGACCCTTGTCGCCGGTCTTGATGCCCACCACCCGGCCGTTCTCCACCAGCAGCTGCTGGGCGTCGGTCTCGGGCAGCATGTACGCGCCGTACTCCTCGGCGTTCTCGGCCATAAAGCGCGAGAGCTGGGAGATAGAGACAACCCAGTTGCCGTGGTTGTTCAGGTCGGGCGGCGTCGGGATCTTGGTCTTGCCGTCCTTGCGAAGGAAGTACACGGCTTCCTTCGTGACTTCCTCATAGATGCCGGGGGTTTCGCCGGGCGCGGCATCCGGGAACAGCGACTTGAACGGCCCCGGCCGCATGACCGAGCCCGAGAGCAGATGCGAGCCGGGTCCCTTGCCCTTCTCGACGATGGCGATGGGCACCTCGCCGAGGGCCTCCATCAACTCCTCGTCCTCGGCCATGATCTGACCGAGACGGATTGCCCCGGCCAGGCCGGCCGGACCGGCGCCGACGAAGAGGACTCCGACCTCGATGAACTCGTCCTCCCCGGCCTCCGGCGCGACCACGTAATGGGACGGACGGTGCCGGGGCGGGAACTCTGCGGGGATCGTGCTCATGATCGTGTCGTCACCTTGAAGATTTCGGGTACGGGCGAATCATACGTGGCCCAGTGGGCGGCGGAACGGTACCGGTGACCCCGGGCGGACTGCCGATTGGCCCAGAAGTGTCACGGGCCATTTCGCCACGAAAACGGCAAAAGCCCCGCGTTTGCAGGGCTTTCGATGGAGCATAGCGGATTCGAACCGCTGACCTCCTGGGTGCGATCCAGGCGCTCTCCCAACTGAGCTAATGCCCCTCGCGGGCCGGGACACTAGCGCGGGCGGGCAATGGCGTCACCCCCGCTAGTGTCCCCCGCCGTGATCGACCTCTCCGCACACCT
>CANJMX010000068.1 GCA_947475125.1 Actinomycetota bacterium | reverse complement strand
TGCAAATCCGCGACGACGTCCCCGAGTTCCGCCCGGGGGACACCGTGCGCGTGCACTTCCAGGTCATTGAGGGCCAGCGCCGTCGCGTGCAGGTCTTCGAGGGCACGGTTATCAAGCGTCAGGGTGCATCCTCCCGCGAGACCTTCACCGTGCGCAAGCAGAGCTTCGGCGTTGGCGTGGAGCGCACGTTCCCCGTGCACTCCCCCAAGATCGAGAAGATCGAGCGCACCATGCAGGGCGACGTGCGTCGCGCCAAGCTGTACTACCTGCGCGACCGGGTGGGCAAGAAGGCTCGCGTGCGTGAGCTGCAGAACTGGCAGACCACCCAGACGGCATCCACTCCGGTGGATCCCGAGGCGGTCGAGGTCGTTGAGGTCATTGCCGAGGTCGAGGAGACCACCGGCGAGGAGTGATCCGGCCGCGGCGTATGCCGCACTTGCTTTTCCGAGGGCCCGCCGTTGTGCGGGCCCTCGGCGTTTCGGGGGCCACTCATCTTCCGCGCCGGCGGTAGCGTGACGGCATGCGTTTCCTCGCCACGGGACTGTCCCCTCTGCTGGACCACGACCTGCAACTGGGCGTCAACCGACTCGTTGGTGCCGACGAGGCCGGGCGGGGGTGTCTGGCAGGGCCCCTTGTGGCCGCGGCGGTGTGCCTCAACCTCGGGTCGATGTCGAGGGAGGCCCTTGAGGCCCTGTCGGGGCTGAATGACTCAAAGCGGCTCAGCCCGCGCCGGCGTGCCGCGCTGGTGGGGGCGGTGATGATGTATGCCGAGCAGGTGGTCATCATCTCGGCCACCTCGCGCACCATCGATGCCAATGGCCTGCATCGAACCAACATCAGCGCCATGGCACGCGCGGTACGGGGTATCGCCCCCGCACCGGATCTGGCCCTGGTGGACGGCTTCGACCTGGGGCGTGACGCCCCGCCGCACCGACGGCTTATCAAGGGTGATGCCACCAGCGCGGCCATCGCGGCCGCCTCGGTAATCGCAAAGGAGACGCGCGACCGCCTGATGCGCGGTCCGGCCGCCTCCCGGTACCCGCAATACGGCTTCGACGGGCACGTGGGGTACATCACGATCGCGCACAAGGATGCCGTGCGCGCCCACGGTCCGAGCCCACTGCACCGTCTGTCATTCCGTACGGATGCCTACGACGACGAGCCGTCGCTGCTTGAGTAGCGGGGAGGGGTGATGTCCTCGATTCGCGTGATATCCCACCCCGCGCCACGAGGCACCACCACGATCAGGTCGGGGCGTATGGCATGGCCGGCGAACTCAGGGTGTCGTGCCACATACGCCAGCGCGGCTCGGGCCAGGCGATCACGTTGCCCGGTGCTGATGGGCGGGAAGTGGGGGTCGTACCGGGTGCGGGTCTTCACCTCGCAGGTGGCCAGAATTCCGCGGCGCTCGGCAGCGATGTCAATCTCGCCCCCGCCCCCGCGCCACCGGGTGGCGAGAATGCGCCACCCGCGTCTGATCAGCCAGCGTTCCGCTGCGCGCTCGCCGGCGCGCCCCAGCACGTGATCGCGGTAGTCGTCCATTGCCACATCGTGCGCCGTCCTCACACACGCGGGGCGCGGGCAATGTGGCGAAATCGTTGCCACTTCGCACCGATGCCCGTGCAACATGGCCGCCCGTCGGACAGACTGCACCGGTCCGGATCAGCAAGAACTCTCCCGAGGAGGCCGCATGCCCTTCGAGCTCCCGCCGCTCACATACGCGTTTAACGCCCTTGAGCCGCACATTGATGCAACCACGATGGAGATCCACCACGACCGCCACCACAAGGCATACGTGGACAACGCCAACGCGGCGCTTGCCGGCACCTCGTGGGAGAACGCCTCCGTGGAGGAGGTTGTCACCAGCCTCGACCAGATTCCCGAGGACATCCGCGGCGCCGTGCGCAACAACGCCGGTGGCCACTACAACCACACGCTCTTCTGGGAGATCATGGGCCCGGATGGCGGGGGTTCACCCGGTGGTGCACTGGGCGCGGCCATCGACAGCACCTTCGGGTCGCTGGACGACCTGAAGGCCAAGGTCAACGAGGGCGGCATCAAGCGGTTCGGCTCCGGCTGGTCGTGGCTTGTGGTGAACAACGGCGCGCTCGAGGTGATGAGCACCCCGAACCAGGACACGCCGCTGTCGGAGGGCAAGACGCCCATCCTCGGCATCGACGTCTGGGAGCACGCCTACTACCTCAACTACCAGAACAAGCGTCCGGTGTACCTCGACGCCTGGTGGAACGTGGTCAACTGGGACGCCGTTGCCGCCAAGTACGAGGCTGCGTCCTAGCAACGTGAGCATGCGGGCCCCGGGGCATGATCCCGGGGCCCATCGTTACGAGCCGGCGCGCCAACCGGCACGAATGGCGCGCCACCCCTGAGTGTTTCGCCGCGATGCTCTTTGCATCGTTGCCCGAATCGTCAGCCCGGCCGTCATCGGCCTTGAGACCGCCACCGTCGAGGTGGAGGTTGACCTGCGCCCGGGGCTCCCCGGATTCAGCGTGGTGGGGCTTCCGGACACCGCGGTGCAGGAGGCCAGGGAGCGGGTGCGGTCGGGGGTCATCAACCAGGCCTTCGACCTGCCACCCGTTCGCATCGTGGCCAACCTCGCGCCGGCGGACTTGAGAAAGGCGGGGCCGCAGTACGACCTGCCCATCGCGCTCGCCCTGCTGAGCGCATCGGGGCAGATCCGCCCCGGGGCGCTGGCGTCCACGGGCGCCGTGGGCGAACTGGCCCTGGACGGCGCCCTGCGACCGGTACCCGGGGCATTGGTGATGGCCGAGCATGCGGCCCGGCGGGGCTGGCGGCGCCTGGTGGTTCCCGAGGCAAACGCGGCCGAGGCGTCGCTGGTGCCGGGTATCGAGATCCTGGGGGTCCGCACCCTGCGCCACGCGGTGGACGTGCTGGAGGACCGGGATGAGCCTGTGCGGGTGCAGGGAGGTGCCGACGGGCTCATCGCCCAGTCCGAACCGGCGGGCCTCGGGGACCTGCGTGACGTGCATGGTCAGGCCGACGCCCGCCGGGCACTCGAGATCGCGGCCGCCGGTGCCCACTCCATACTTATGATCGGCCCACCAGGCGGTGGCAAGACCATGCTCGCGCGCCGGCTGCCGGGCATCATGCCGCCGCTGGATGTGGCCGAGGCCATCGCGATCACTCGCATCCACTCGGTTGCGGGCCTCCTGCCCGCCGGGCGTGCGCTGGTGACCACGCGTCCGTTCCGCGCACCGCACCACACAATCTCTGCACCCGGGTTGGTGGGAGGTGGCCGCGTGCCCCGGCCCGGGGAGGTGAGCCTCGCCCACCTTGGAGTGCTGTTTCTCGATGAGGTATGCGCGTTTCCGGCTGCGGCGCTTGATGCGCTGCGCCAGCCAATGGAGGAGGGCTGCATTGATATCTCGCGCAGCCTCGGCACGGCACGCTTTCCGGCCGAGCCGCTGCTGGTGTGCGCAGGAAACCCGTGCCCATGTGGCCATGCGGGTGATTCTGTGCGGCGGTGCACCTGTGCTCCCGGGCGGGCGGAGGCATATCGCGCACGGGTATCGGGCCCCATCGCCGACCGCATCGACCTGCGCGTGGATATGCCACGGCTCGACCGCGACGAGATGCTGGCCGAACGGGGGATGGGGGAGCCGAGCAGTGCGGTGCGCGCGCGGGTTGCGGCGGCCCGCGCGTGGCAGCGGGCCCGCGGGCAGTCCGTGCCCAACGCACGGCTCGGGGCTGCCGCCGCGAGGTCGGCGAGCGACTTGGACCGGGAGGGGCGCCTGCTGCTGGGGGCGGCGATCGATCGACTGGGGCTCACCGCACGCGGGTGCGACCGAGTCATCAGGGTTGCCCGCACCATTGCCGATCTGGCGGCGAGCGAGGGCGTGTCGCCTCCTCACCTCGCGGAGGCCATTCGCTATCGCAGTGCCGGGGGTTTCGAATGACGCCGGGTGCGGACTGGCCCCTGGGCCTCGCATGCATGGCGCATGCGTTGTCGCGCGACCTGCAGCGCGCTGCCCGTGCCGCCGGTGGACCCGCGGCGCTGTGGGGCGGGACGTCGGCGCAACTCGCGAACTGGCTGCGGGTAGATCGCGATGCGCTGGCGCGCGTGATGGCGAGCCGTGCGGCATTTCATGCCGGGTCAGCGCGTGAGGGGCTTGTCGCGGATGGTGTGACCCATGTTGGAATGCCCTCGCGGGCGTATCCGGAACGTCTCGCGAGCATCTTTGATCCTCCATTCGGGCTGTTTGGCATCGGTTGTGTGATCCCCACCCTTGCCCGCATGGAGGAGGGGCCGACGGTGGCTATTGTGGGGAGCCGCCGTCCGAGCGCCGCGGGCAGGCGGTTTGCCCACGACCTGGCGGCTGGGCTGGCCGAGCGCGGAGCCGTAATTGTGAGCGGCCTCGCGCGGGGGATTGACGGGGCTGCGCACGAGGGCGCGCTTGACGCGGGGGGCGTGACGGTGGCGGTGCTGGGATCGTCGGTGGACCACATCCACCCCCGGCGCCACCTGACATTGGCCCAGCGCATCTGTGAGACCGGGGCGGTACTGAGCGAGTACTGGCCGGGCACGTCTCCCGCAGCGTGGAGGTTTCCCGCCCGCAACCGGATCGTGGCCGGCCTGGCCGATGCCGTTGTGGTGGTTGAGGCGGCGGGGCGGTCGGGGGCACTGATTACGGCCGATTTCGCCATGGAGCACGGAACCACCGTGCTGGCGGTGCCGGGCTGGCCGGGCGCCGAGATGTCGGCCGGGTGCAACTCGCTCATCCGGGCGGGCGCGGCGCTGTGCGAGGGGGTCGATGACGTGGTGAATGAGGTGGCACACGTGGGCTGGCGCGAGGTGCAGTCGCCACTCGGCAGCGATGGGACGAGCGGCGCGGTGCTTGCCCTGATCGCACGCGAGCCGTGCGGAGTGGACCGCATCGCCACGCTCACAGAAATGCCGGCTGAGGCGGTTGCGGCTGCGCTGGCGGCGTTGGAGATCGCAGGACGCGTTGTGCGCGAGCCCGGCGGGGTGTTCAGGGCGGTGGTTCGCCGCCAGGGAGGGTGAAGTGCGGCTAGCGGCGTGCGGGTGCTGCGGCGTACCGCGCAATAACGCGCTCTGCGTGTTCGACCACCGTGGCACGAAGGGCGACGGGCTCGAACAACACGGCCTCGCCACCGTGCTTGATGATCTCCTTCACCAGCCACTCCTCGCTGGAGTACGGGATCTGCACGAGAATGGAGCCATCGGCGAAGCGGTCTGCCGACGGATGCTCCTCTGCGAGCCAGCGCGCAATGCTGGAGCCAAACCAGACCGATGCCCTCTGTGCGGTGGTCTCTTCGTGCGAGGGCGATCCCCACGGCTGGTACGGCACGGCTTCGACCTCGGCGCGCCGCACAAAGTGCTCATCGAGCACGCTCGCCGCACGGATGCGGTCGAGTCGGAATGTGCGCTGCTCGCCGGCACGGCGGCAGTGGGCGACCAGATACCAGGCATCACGCGAGTTCATGAGCATGTGGGGCTCGATGGTGCGCTCGGTGATCTTTCCGCGCGATTCGGTCCAGTACTCAATCTCGAGGAGGCGTTCCTCGCGTACTGCCTGCGTGATGGCGGCCCCAACGGACTCGCTGGCCGTCTGCACGTGCCCGAGTTCGACGCCCGTGGTGGACTCCTGCCCCACGGCCGACTCGATCTTGCGGCGCGCGGAGGCGAGTTCTTTCGCGGCGACAAGCGGAAGGCGCCCGCCCACGAAGTCGAGCGCCCACAGCAGCGCCTTGGCCTCGAGCGGGGAGAGGCGTGCGGGGCGCGCGAACTGGTCGCCGTAGACCTCCTTCTGCACAACCACAACATCGCCCTCCACCTGGGCGAACAGGGCGTAACAGCCGCCACCGAAGTTGATGAGGTTGAGCAGGATGAGATCCTCTTCGAGGGCATCCTGGGTGAGGTTGAGCTCACTTCGCAATTCGCTGCAGGCCACGTCGGCCTCATACGAGCGGCCGCACGCCGCGAGCAGGCGGGTCATGAGGGCGAGCAGGCGCGAGATGCGCTCAACCGGAACCACACGCTCCGACGGATCATCCGGCAGCGAATCGGATGGCGACGCGTCATCGGCCGTGCGGGGGAGGGGCTTCCTTTTGCGACCGGGCTTGCCGGAGTGGCGTGTGCGCACCGTCTCGAGGGCTTCGGTGGCGGCGGCCCGCAGCGACGCGGGCTCAACGACATCGGCCTCGGCCCCAAGGCCGAGCACCCACGAGATGATCTCGCGCTCGCTGCCGTACCCGGTACGGAACACGGCGGTGCCGTCCGGTCGCTCCTCGTATTCGCCGTAGGCCCCGAACATCTGGTCAACCCACCACGAGATGGTGGACGAGACCTCGATGACGGCGGTGTGCGAGGTATCGGCCAGCTGCCATGGCGCACGGTCGCGGTACCGGGACAGGTCGACTTCGCTGGGGGGCGGGAAGTCGTGCTCGGCGCGGGTCTTGAAGGTGATGCGGCCCTCGATGCGCGACAGGCGGAAGCAGCGCAGTTCCTCGCGGTCGTGCGCGAATCCCACCAGGTACCAGTTGCCGGCCATGTACAGCAGCGAATACGGGTCGACTTCGCGATCGGATCGGTCGTCGCGGCCAATCGAGTAGTAGCGGAAGCGGATGGTCTTGCGGCGGCTGATGGCCGACTCGATCTTGATGAGGTGGCTCGATACCTCAGCGGTGTGGCGGCTGCCAAGCAGGTTGACGGCCACGGTGCGCGCGGCGTGGTCGTCGAGCGGGCTCGGCCGGCCGAGGGTGAGGTGCTGCAGCGCGAGACGCAGGGGCTCCGCGTACGCGAACTGCCCCTCCAGCAGATACAGGCTGGTGTGCAGTGCGCTGAGCTCGCCCTCGTCGAACTCGATGGGCGGCAGGTAGTAGTTCTCGGGCGGCATCGCATAGAGGTCGCCCTGAAACGGATCGTCGCTTGGGCGCTCAACGGCAAGGCGCAGGCCCACGCCCTCCAGCTCGGAGCGGTCCGAGTAGAAGCGGCGCAGAAATGCCTGCTCGCTCATGCCGCCGTAGCCCTCAACCGCCTCGTGGATCTCCTCGGCGGTAACAGGGCGCGCTTGCGCCATCAAGAATGCGACCAGCGAAAGCTGCCGCACAAGTTTGTCGTCATCCCTCTGGGCCAATCGCCCGTTCCTTCCATCGCGGCGCTCGCAGGATGTTAGCCGAGCGGTGGGCCCGGCGGGGGGTCCACAGTGTCCGGATTACCGCATGTGGAGCCATGATTCTGACACTTGTGGCATTTGGTTGCGGCACCGGGGATGAGGTGGGGGTGCGGTCTGGCCGGGTGGTGCGCGTGCTCGATGGCGACACCATCGTGGTGGCCGGCGTGGGCACCGTGCGCTATCTGGGCGTGGACACACCCGAACTGCATCATCCGCGAAAGCCCGTTGAGCGATTCGCCGCCCGGGCTGCGGTATTCAACCGGCGTCTGGTGGCGCACGTGGATGTGCGGCTGGAGACCGACCGCGAGGTGCACGATGCCTACGGCCGCACGCTGGCCTACGTGTATGTGGGGCGGGTCATGGTGAATGCCGAGTTGGTTCGCGCAGGCATGGCCGAGTCGTTCGCATTCGCTCCCAACACCACGCATAAGGACCTGTTTGACCACCTTGAGGCGGATGCACGCGCTGGCGGGCGCGGCCAGTGGGGCCCCCTGGAGGGTGGACCCCCGTATGGGGTGCCCTGATGAGCGGTAACGCCCCGCGCCGCAGCCCGGGCCGGTGCGCCGGGGCCCGGTCTACGATCTGGCCCGATGACGATTCTTGAACTTGATTACGGCATTCCTTCTGAGGATGAGCTCGCACGGCTCGTGGGGGCGGC
>CANJMX010000067.1 GCA_947475125.1 Actinomycetota bacterium | reverse complement strand
TACTTCAGTGCAATTACCCACGAGTCGTTCAGCGTGCATGGCGTCCCGCCCTTGGGTGCCGATGCGGGCACGCTCGGCTGCGACACCACTCCCCCGCTCCTGGTCCAGTCGAACACGTTGGGCAGTCGGTCGCCCGGCTCCTGCAAGAACAGCGATACCCCTGTGTCGGTGACGACCAGCTGGCACGTGTAGCCCGGCGCGAGGATCACCGACGGCGCCGCGAGGTTCGCCGCGGTGCCACCCCCACCCCCGCTCTCGGCCCAGGCGGTACTCAGTCCGTTGTCAGGGTCGTTAAGCGCCACAACCGCCTCCGCAACCGGCGATGCCGCACTGGCCGCAGTGCCTGAGGTCTCGGTGTTGGAGGACCCACCGCAACCGGCAACAGCCAGCAAACCGCCGGTGAGCACGAACGGGACAACAAGCAGTCGAGTCATTCGCTGACGCAATGGGAGCCTCCGTGGTCGTGTGCGCGTGGCGGGAGGATACCCCGAACCATCAACCGCGACGGCGCCCACCTGGGCGGTATAGTTTTCGACTATCGCATCAGTGTCCATCGCCCCTCAAAGGCCACTCCTTGCCCCGAACCCCGGTCTCTTACATCACGTCGATGGCCATCGGCTTGCTCGCCGTCGCGGCGGCCACTGCCGGGGCGACACCCGTCACCCACTGCGACACCGTTACGCCGACGCTGGGAGCCGACGGAACGGCAACGGTGCAGTGCCAACTCACCGAGGCAGAGGCAGAGGCAGCCACTATCTCCATCCCCCTTGGCACCACCAGGATTGATGTCACCGTGCGCGGAGGGGGCGGCGGCGCCGGCGGAACTTCGTCGGGCTCCGACGGCTACAGCGGCGGCGCTGGTGCCCGAGTCGTTGCCTCGCTCTCGCCTTCGGTATCAACACATCTCACTGTCAAGGCCGGAGGTGGCGGGGCTGCAAGAGGGCCCCTCATGGGGGGCACCGGTGGCGGATTCAGCGCGATCTACGAGGGTGCCAGCATGAACCCGAGCGCTGACAGCGTGATCGCTGTCGCAGGCGGCGGCGGCGGTGGTGGCTACGGCAGGCGCTGTGCGTCGCGGGGAGACGGGGGCCGAGCCGGGTCGGGCCCCGATGGCGCTGCTGAGACGGGTCAGTTCGATGCCCCTGGCATTGCCGGTGGGGGCCTCCATGGCTCTGCTGGTCTCGGCGGCGTGGTGCGGTCGCCCCTCATTGGCACAAATGGCGGGAGCGGTTCCTCGTGGGCCACGGGTGGCGCCGGCGGCAGTGGCGGCGGCGAAGTCGGCAGTAGCGATCGAGGCGGCGGCGGCGGGGACGGCTACGGGGGTGGTGGTGGAGGAGGATTTGTCCAGAGGGCCGCCCCCGTGACGTGTCCTCCGGGCCCCCCCTTTGACGCCATTGCCACCAATGACGGTTCAGGTGGTGGGGGTGGTGGCTCGTACGTGAAGCCGGAAAGATTGATCGGGCGCGCCGCCTATAACAATTATGGTGGCACAGGTGGCTCCTGGCGCGGTGAGGTCTCACGCGTTCTGGACCCGGCGTTGTCCGGAGATGTGACCCTCATCTTCGTTGGCACGACGTACACGGTGACGTACGACGGAAACGGCGCCACGGGCGGCACGGTGGGGGGCGACCACTGGGGGCCGTACCTCGCGGGCTACATCGTGACGGTATGCGACAACCACCGCACCGACCTCACCTGCGACTTCCCCAATGACGATCGATTGACCCGCGACGGCTACACGTTCGACGGCTGGAATACGGCTGCAGATGGATCCGGCACGTCCTACGCCCCGACAGACACGTTCGCGATCACTGGCAACACCGTCCTCTACGCACAGTGGAAGGTGCTCGCCGCAACCACGAGCCCGAGTCCGCCGGCCGCACCGGTTGCCACACCGGCAGCCTCAGCGCCAGCAATCACGTCGCCTCCTGTCCTGCGAGGCGCAGCCGTCCGATGCAGCGGTGCGACGTGCACCACGTCGGGAACGCTTCCGGCGGGCGCAACACGGGTGAGCCAGACAGCAACGTCGGGTGCACGCACCCTGTCACGTGAGCTCGCGTGGGCCACGGCGGCGGCCGCGAAGGGCACCTGCAAGGTGAATACAAGCGGTAAGGGAAAGGCCGTCGCGCGCACCTACACGTGCCGCATCCGCCTCACCAAGGGCACGTGGACCGTCACCACCAAGGCCCTCGCACCCACCAGCGCGGTGATGGCACAGGCGGTGAAGGTCGCGCGGGTGAAGTAGACCCCATCTCAGGGCGCAGGAACCAGAGATGCTTGCACTCTGATTCCTGCTGTTTAGGGTGCCCTCACGCTTTGTTGCGCGATGCCGCCAAGCCGCCGAACCACCGCTCAAGGAGCAACTGTGAAACTCCCCGCCCGATGTCTTTCAGGCGCAGCCGCCGTCCTTAGCCTCGCAGCCCTGGCCGCGGTGCCTGCCGCACAGGCTGCACCCGCGGGGGGTGCTTCTTCCGCAGCCATGGCACCCACGGCCAGAGCCCTCGCGCTGCTACCCACCAACATCAAGGCGGGCCTCGACATCCGCATTGCGTACCGGCGCTACGCGCTGTGCGCGGCGAGCAACATCACGCCCAGCAATCAGTCGGTCTACATCAACAAAACGAAGTACCAGGTCGGCACGGGGCTCTGTCCCATCGTCACGGGCATGACGGTTTACAACAAGAGCCTTCAGGGCACGGGAACGACCCCGAAGGGTGCCTCCACCATCTGGTCGAGCTTCGGAAGCCCGGCCTCGCTGCCGCAGTACAACGGCACGAGCTGGACTGTGGCCGCTCCGCAGGGTGGCCTGGTCACTGAGGGTGTCTCGCCCAATGCGGGGATGGCCAACTTCTGGGGATTCCCCTGCGTGGTGACCACGCCAGTGACCATCAACGGAACCAATTACCCGATGGCGATGTGTGCCGGCCCGCTTATGGAGAACATCGACAACCGTCCGGTTGCCCCGGGTTCGTCCATCTACACCGACAACACCTCCAACACGATTCCGGTCGGCTTCGGTAAGCCTCTCGCCGGCTCGCTCGCTGGGATGGACTCCTTCTTCTCGAATCCGTTCCCGACGTCCTGACCCGTTGAACTGCGACCCCGGCGCTGTTGGCCGCGCCGGGCTCGTGGTTCGCATTCGGCGTCCTGCCTCAGCAGCGAGTCCGCAGACGTCAGTATCTTGGCCCTCACCGGCTGCGCAGTGACGGCCGTCTTCCCAAGGCCCTTTCTGGTGATGGTCCATTTACCCTTCGACCGGCGGATGGTGCACCGGTAGATGCGCGTGGCCTTCTTGCCCTTACCGTGTTTTGTGAGGCGGCAGGCGGCCTTCGACCGCGTGGCATTGAGCTGTGCCATTTCAATGCTTTGTGCCGTGCCGGCAGCAGAGGGAGACGACCTCGTCGGATCCGTGGAACCGGAACGTGAGCCGATGGGATTCGTACACGTACCCATGGAGGGACAGCGACCCTTAAGGTTCAGAGGCGAAAACGACGAAAGGCCCGCCGGAGCGGACCTTTCGTGTGAAGTGGAGGATGACGGGATCGAACCGACGACCTCTACGCTGCCAGCGTAGCGCTCTCCCAGCTGAGCTAATCCCCCGGGAACGGCTTGAAGTATAGACGGCCCGCGGGCTAGGCGGGAGTGCTCTGGAACCGCTCTGTGGGCGCCTCCCGCCACAGACGGTCAAGGCGGTAGAAGTCGCGGGCTTCCGGTGTGAACACGTGCACGACGATGTCGAGCGCGTCCACCAGGATCCAGTCAGCCTCTTTTTCGCCCTCGACGCGGCGGATCTCCACGCCGTGCTCCTTCTTGAGCACTCCACGGATCTCGGTGGCGATGGCCTTGGTCTGGCGCGGGGTGCGCCCGGTGCAGATGACCAGGTAGTCCGTGTAATCCACGATGCCGCGCATATCGAGGATCACGATGTCCTCCGCTTTCTTGGAGTCAGCGAGCTCTGCGGCGATGCGGGCAATATCCTCGGTATTCGAGGGGTCTCCTCAATCGGAACGACGAATCTCTGCGAGGCTAGTCGGGGTGCGGCCCCCCATCAAGACGCCGGGGCAGACTCCAACAGGTCCGCAACCGCCGCAGGCACCAGATGACGGATCGAATCGCCCTGCGCCAGGTACTCGCGAACGAGGGTGGACGACACCGGGACCTCGGGCATCTCGACCAGATCGACGCGGCCAACGGCGATGCCGCGGGCCACGTCACCTGCGGCGCTCGCGTCGGCGCCGGGGCGCATGGCCACTGCGATACGCGCCAGCGCCACAATGTCCTCTGGGCGCCTCCAGGACGTGAAGCCAGCCAGTTGGTCAACCCCCATCACAAACCACAGTTCCGCTCCCGGATACTGCGCTGCGATCTCCTCGAGCGTCTCGGCCGTGAATGTGGGGCCATCGCGATGCAGTTCCAGGTCGCTGGCCTCCAGAAGCGGGTCATCGGCCACCGCTGCCTCAACCAGCGCCAGCCGGCGCACGGCGGGCATGGTCGCCCCATCTGGCTTGTGCGGGGGCGTGCCGCCCACGACAAGCAGCACGCGATCGAGGTGCAGTTGGCGGGCTGCCTCCCGGGCCAGCGCAATGTGGCCGTTGTGCAGGGGATCGAAGCTGCCGCCCAGCACGCCGATTCTCATCGGGTCAGCGAATCTGGCCGGTGCCGGTGATGAGGTATTTCACCGTGGTCAGGTGAGACAGACCGATGGGCCCGCGGGCGTGCAGTTTCTGCGTCGAGATCCCGATCTCTGCGCCCATGCCGAACTCGCCACCATCGGTAAACCGGGTGGATGCGTTGACGTACACGCAGGCCGCATCCACGCGCAGCTGAAATGCCTGCGCCGCCTCAAGCGATGCAGTGATGATCGATTCGCTGTGCCCCGACCCGAACCGGTTGATGTGGTCAATGGCCTCGTCCACCGAGCCGACCACGCCGACCGAAAGGATGAGCGACAGGAACTCGCGGGCGAAGTCGTCGTCTGTGGCGGCGGGCAGATCCGCCCCAGAGGCGCCGATGGCCGCGCGGGCCTCGTCGGAGACGCGAAGTTCCACACCGTGGGCGATCAGCGCCTCGGCGGCGCGTGGCAGGAAGTCTGCGGCCACGTCGCGATGCACCAGCAGCGACTCAGCCGCATTGCACACGCCCGGCCGCTGACACTTGGCATTCACGATGATCGCCAGGGCATCGTCAAGATCGGCTGAGGAATCGACGTATACGTGGCAATTGCCCGAGGCGGCGTAGATGACCGGCACGCGGGCGTGCTCGGTGAGATAGGCCTTGAGCTCCTCGCCTCCGCGAGGGATCACCAGATCGACCCGGCCCTCGGCGCGGATCATCTCGAGCATCTCATCGCGATCGGTGCCCAGCATCGTGATGGCGCCACCCGGTACGCCCGCGCCCGCAAGCGCAGCCATCACCACATCACCGAGGATGCGGTTGGAGCGCGCAGCAATGCTGCTGCCGCGAAGAACGATCGCGTTACCGCTCTTCAGCGCAAGTGCCGCGGCGTCGGTGGTGACGTTGGGCCGGCCCTCGTAAATGACCCCGATCACGCCCAGTGGCACACGCGTCTCGAGGATCTCGAGCCCGTTGGACACCCGCCATCCCGCGTCCACGACGCCCACGGGGTCGGGCAGCGCGGCCACTGCGCGAATGCCCTGCGCCATGGCCTCCAGCCGCGAGTCGTCGAGCAGTAGGCGGTCAACCATCGCATTGGGGGCATCAGCGCGTCGCGCGGCCTGCACATCCTCGGCATTCTCGGCCATGATCTCGGCCGATCGCGAGGCGAGGGCGCTGGCCATGGCCTCCAGAGCATCCGCCTTCTCCCCGGCGCTCATTACGGCCAGCGCGCGGCTGGCCGACCGTGCGGCCGCAAGGCGATCCGTCAATGAGGTCGTGGCGCTCATGAGGGGGTCACGCTATCGCACGTATCCGTCTGATCCGGCCAGCGCGAAGCGGTCGCGGTGCACGATCTCGCTCGGTGCGCCGGGCAGCACGCCCGCAACCTGGTCGGACCGCATACCGATAACGCGGCGCACCTCATCGACCGACAGCTCTGTGATGCCCTTCCCCACCTCGGCACCATCTGGCCCCACCACCGACACGGCATCGCCAGCATGGAAGGTGCCGTCGCAGGCGGTGACACCCACCGGCAAGAGCGACGTGCCCTTCTCAACAAGGGCGCGCACGGCGCCAGCATCAACCGTGATGGTTCCCATGCTGGGCTTCGCGTGGCGAAGCCACATCTTGAAGGAGCCCTGTGGGCGCCCGGAGGCGGGAAACCGTGTACCCACCGGGTTCCCTGCGGCCGCGGCCGGGATGACACCAGCGTCGCGACCACTCGCGATGACGCACGTGACTCCGCATCCGGTTGCGATACCGGCCGATGCCAGCTTGCTCTCAATGCCACCACTGCCGATACCCGACCCGGGGAGCACGGCCAACTCCACCTCACGCGGGTCCGTGCCAACAGCCACCTCGCCGATCAGCTCCGGTCCGCTCTTGCCAGGCGCATACAGGCCATCACGGTCGGTGAGCAACAGCAGCAGGCGAGCGCGCAGCAGGATTGCCACCTGGGCGGCCAGCACGTCGTTGTCACCGAAGGTCAGCTCATCGGTGGCGGTGGTGTCGTTCTCGTTGATCACCGGGACCGTGCCCAATGCCACAAGACGCGTAAGCGTGTTCTGTGCGTTCACATACGAGGTGCGGCGTTCAAGGTCGGCCGACGTGAGCAGGACCTGCGCCGGCACCACCTCGTGCACGGCGAAGGCCGTGATGTACCGGGCGAACAGCGCCCCCTGCCCCACTGCAGATGCCGCCTGAAGGTCGGGAAGGGCGTCCGGACGGCTGGCGATGCCCAGAACTCCCAGCCCGCACGCGATGGCACCGCTGGACACCAGCACCGGGTGCATGCCGGCATCGCGCAGCGCGGCGATCTCGGCCACTCGCGCGGCCAGCACGTCCTCGCGCAGCACGCCCCGTTCGTCCACCAGCGTGGATGAGCCGATCTTGATGACGATGACGTCGCTCACGCGATCCACTCGATCAGCGCCTCGCGGAGTTCGGGAATGCCCTCCCCTGATTCCACGGAGGTGGCGAAGTCGACGCCGTCCGGCGGGTCCTCGAGATCGCACTTGGTCGCGACGATCACCTGACGGGCCCGCTCGGGTGCGTACGGCGCAATCCCGGCGCGCACCAGGGCGATGCGCTCGTCGGCATCCCACGGGTCAGATGCATCAACGCAGTGCAGGATGACCTTGGCCCGCTCCAGCTGCCCAAGGGCGGAGCCGTTGCGCTCGCTGCCATCGACGGCAAGCCCCGGCAGATCGGCAACCAGATGGGGCTCATCGACGCCGTCGTCGAGCGGGCCGAGCGCGGGCTCCTTCGTTGTGTGCGGGTACGGGGCGACCGTGGCGCTGGCCCCGGTGAGTGCATTGAGCAGCGATGTCTTGCCGGAGTTCGGCATCCCCACGATGGCAACGTCAACCGGCAGGCGCATCTCGAGCACAATCCACGTGCCCTCGCCATCCTCGCCCGGCACGGTGATGCGGGGGGCACGCTGCGTTGACGACCGGAAGGCGCGGTTGCCCACGCCACCACCACCGCCACGCGCCACCGACACACGATCGCCCACCGCACCGAGTACGGCGATCTCCTCGTCGTCGCGCAGCACCCGGGTTCCGGGGGGAACGCTCACCTCGAGGTCGCCGCCATTCCTGCCGTGCTTGTTGCGTCCCTCGCCGTCGCCGCCAACGGGCGCCTTGTGATGCACCGCGTGGCGGAACTGCGTCAGGTCGATCATTTGCTCGTCGGCGACCAGCACGACATCGCCGCCGCGTCCGCCGTTACCCCCATCGGGGCCGCCCTTGGGCGAATGCGCCTCACGACGGAACGAGAGGCAACCGTTGCCCCCGCGCCCCGCCTGGACGTGGATCTGGGCCCGATCGGTAAATGACATGGTGCGGAGCCTCAGGCCCCGCCCCGGCTCAGGACGCCG
>CANJMX010000066.1 GCA_947475125.1 Actinomycetota bacterium | reverse complement strand
TAGGCCTACGTGGCGCATTCGTCTAGGGGCCTAGGACGCTGCCCTCTCACGGCGGTAACACGGGTTCAAATCCCGTATGCGCTACTCAATCGATGCGGCCCACGTGGTCGCATCGGTCGTTTTGCAGGCGGTCCGGCGTAGCCGGTATGCCACCCTCCCACCGGTGAGTGACGAGACCCCCGGCGCGTTCGGTGCCCGCAGGCTGCTGCGCGACCCCAACGTGGCTCGCCTTCTGGGCTCTCAGCTTCTCAGCACGCTCACCTTCGGCGTGGTGGCCGCCGCCCTTGGCTGGCAGGCATTCCAGCGCACCGGCAGTCCACTCACGCTGGGGCTCATCGGCCTCGCGGAATTCATTCCCGCCCTGATCTTCGCCCTTCCGGCCGGCCAGATGGCCGACCGGCTTGACCGGCGCAAGGTCACCGCAGTCGGCATGACCATTGTGGTGCTCATGTCCATCGCCCTGGCGCTCGACGCCGGTGCTGGCGATACCTCAGCGATCCCCCTCTACTTCATGGCCGCGGGCCTCGGCGCCGGCCGGGCGTTTGCAAGTGCGGCGTTCTCCCCCATGCTCGCTGCGGCAGTGGCGGCACGGGACCTTCCCCGCACCATGGCCCTGTCGTCATCCACCTGGCAGGGAGCGCTCATTGTGGGGCCCTTCCTCGGGGGTGTGCTGCAGGCCACGGGCAATACGGTGCCGTACCTGTGCGCCGCAGCCATTGACGTGGTCGGTGTCATCCTGCTGCTCGGGGTGTCGCGCGAGGTGGGCACCGCACACCGCGAATCGGTGTCGGGGCCACCCACCATGCGCGATGCCACGGCAGGCCTCAGGCTCATCTTTGCCACGCCCGCCCTGCTCGGAGCGATCAGTCTCGACCTGGTTGCGGTGCTGTTCGGTGGCGCCACGGCGCTACTCCCCATTATCGCCACCACCATCCTGCACGTGGGTGCCGTGGGCTATGGCGTGCTTCGCGCAGCACCCGGCATCGGCGCGGTGGTGGTGGGCATCCTGCTCTCCGGGCGCCCCATCCGTGCCCGCGTGGGACCGATTCTGCTCATCTCGGTGGCCGGGTTTGGGGTATTTACGATTCTGCTTGGGGTCAGTGACTCGTTCTGGCTCTCGTTTGGCGTGCTGCTCTTGCTCTCAGCCAGCGACATGGTGAGTGTGTTCATCCGCTCAACACTGGCGCCGCTGCTTACCCCCCCACACCTGCGTGGGCGCGTGGTTGCCGTGGAGCGCGTATTCGTGGGTGCGTCCAACGAACTCGGAGCATTTGAGAGCGGCGTGCTGGCGCAGTTCATCGGCACGGTCGGGTCAATCGTGCTGGGCGGTGCGCTGTCCATTGCCGCCGCGGGGCTGTGGGCACTGTTCTTCCCAGGTCTTCGCAAGATCAACCGCTTCGAGGAGATCACCCCGGCCGTTGATCCGGACGCCGTTCGCAGTTAGGCGGCGATTGCTGCCCTGATGAGCCCGGCCGTCTTCACCGGCTGCTGCAGCAGAAAGAAGTGACCACCCAGGTCGACCGGCGCGATGTCCATGCGGTCGCCGTAGCGCGTCACCGCGATGTCGGAGAGCAGAGGGGTAGAGGCGAATACCTTCACTGTGAGCGCGAGTGCATCGCCACGGGCGAGTGCGCCATCCATATCCCAGCGCATCAGTTGATCCATCATTCCGATGGCCACCTCGGCATCGGCGCGGCACATTGCACGCGCCACCCGGTCGATGAGGGCGGGGTCGCACCCCGGGCCAGCGGCGCGATCGCACATCGTTCGCATGGCGCCGGCGAAGTCTGCCCGGAAGGGGTCGAGAAACGCGTCAGCGGCCTGCGCTGATTGCCTCGGGTACATGTGCATGTATGTGAGACCGTCGAGCGAAATGACCCGGCGACCGGTGCCCGCGAGCACCGTCTCAAGGGCCACTGCCGCGCCCATTGAGTGCCCCACGATCACGGCCTCATGCATGCCCTCGTTCACCGCCACGGCGCCAACGACGGCGGCCAGGTCGTCAACGCTCCAGTGCCGGGAGGTTGCCGTGGAGTCACCGTGCCACGGCAGGTCGAGCGCCAGCACCCGGTGGTCGCGGGCCAGGTCGGCGGCCACGCCGTCGAAGTCGGTGCGGCGGCACGTCCATCCGTGAATGAGCACCACGTCCGGCCCTCTTCCGTGGACGTCGTACACGACCTCTGCGCCGGGCAGTGCATGCACCAGGCCTCGGCGACTCGATGATTCCTGATCGCGGATGACGAAACCTCATCGTGGGGCGTCCGGACACGGCAATGGTATCGGCCCCATCCCGTACAATCAGACCTCTTACACTGAGGAGCCCCCCGTGAAGCGCGCCCTACTCACTCTTGCTGTCGCTGCGTCCGCTGCCGCCGTTCCTGCAGCGTCCTTTGCGGCCGACCATGCGGACATGCCCGCGATGGCGCCCATCCGTACCGGGCCGTCCATCACATACGACGCCCCGGCAGTAAACCGGGTGCGCCAGAGCGTGACGTCGCTCACGCAGGATCAGAAGGACCGTCTCGTACAGGCCATCCTGCTGCTCAAGGCCACGCCCTCGCCATGGGATTCGCGATTCTCGTGGTACGACAACTTTGTGTGGTGGCACCGCAAGGCATTTTCCTGCGAGGTTGACCAGGCCCACATGCGCCCGGCGTTCCTCCCATGGCACCGGCAGTTCATCTTCATGTTCGAGAGCGCACTTCGTGTTGTGAGCCACGACGACACCATCACGCTGCCCTATTGGGACTGGACCGATCCCGCCGCGCGCAAGGTGATCTTCTCCAACGCCTTCCTGAGCCCCAACGGCAGCGCGTCGCACCACTGGGCGGTCGTCTCCGGGCCGTTCCGCGCCGGGCGCTGGCACCTGAACGTGCGAGACCCCAAGGCGAATGATCCGCTGCGGACCACCTACCTCTCCCGTCGCTTCGCCAGCTGGCCGAAGGAATCGGGCCTGCCGACGGTGGCGCAGGTGAATGCGGCAATGGCTATCCCCAACTACGACGTTGCCCCCTATGGGCCGTCCTCCAACGTGAAGACGTCCTTTCGCAACAACCTTGAGGGATGGCGGGGTATGTCGGGCATGAAGTGCACCAACGGCTTCATGGTTCCCGTGAAGATAAAGGGCAACACCCAGCCGAGCCGGCTGCACAACGCCGTGCACCTCTGGGTTGGTGGCGCAATCGGGCCGAAGAAGGCCGGTGGCGGTGGCACGATGGATCTCAGCACCTCTCCCAATGACCCGGCGTTCTGGCTCCACCACGCCAACATCGATCGCCTGTGGAGCAAGTGGGAGACCACGCACGGCGAGCGCTACGCCCCGCTCCACTCGTCGATCCCCGGGCAGGGCCTCAATTCGGCCATGTGGCCGTGGCGGGGGTCGGGCCTGTTCGTGTCACCAAAGAGCGTGCTCAACATCTCGGCCATGGGATACGCGTATGAGGACGGCCCTGCAGCAAAGGGCTAGGGCCGCTTGCCCACACGCATGCCCCACGGGTACGGTCGGGGCATGCGCGTAGGAATCCTGACCGGTGGAGGCGACTGCCCCGGACTCAACGCCGTCATCCGTGCCGTGGTGAAGGTGGGCATTCGCCGCTTTGGGCATGAGCATGTGGGAATCCTCCACGGCTGGCGTGGCCTTCTTGAGCGAGAGGTAATCCCGCTGGGGCTCCGCGACGTGAGTGGCATCCTCGACCGCGGCGGCACCATCCTCAAGACGTCACGCACCAACCCGTGCCGCGACGCCGAGACGATGCAGGCGGCCATCGATGGCTTCGCGGCCCTGGGCATCGATGCGCTGGTTGCGCTGGGCGGTGAGGACACTCTGGGCGCGGCCAGCCGGCTGCATGCCGAGCACGGGCTGCCCATCGTGGGCGTACCGAAGACCATCGATAACGACCTGTCGGGCACTGACGTGACCTTCGGCTTCGATACTGCCGTACAGATCGTGTGCAACTCGCTCGACCGCCTGCATACCACCGCCGAGTCGCACGACCGCGTGATGGTCGTTGAGGTAATGGGGCGCCACGCCGGATGGATTGCGCTCGAGAGCGGCCTCGCGGGCGGTGCCGATTACATCCTCATCCCAGAGCACCCCCCGGACGTACCCACGGTGTTGGAGGCGCTGCGCTCCCGCCACGAGCGCGGGCTCGACTCGTCCATCGTGGTGGTGAGCGAGGGAGTTGACCTCGGCGATGGCGTCGTCGAGGGCGAGCGCGACGAGTTCGGCCACGCCCTCCTGGCGCAGCAGGGGGTCGGTGATCGCCTCGGCGCGATCATCCGCGAGGCCACCGGATTTGACACGCGCGTCACGGTGCTGGGGCATGTACAGCGTGGCGGCACCCCGACCGCCCGTGACCGCATCCTGGCCACGCGCTTCGGCACGCACGCTGCCGAGATGGTGGACGAGGGGCTGTTCGGGCGCATGGCATCGCTCCGCGGGGCCACGATCACCGACGTGCCGCTGGCCGATGCCGTGGGCACCCTGAAGACGGTCCCCGACGACTACTACCGCTTGGCCCTGCCCTTCTTCGGATAGCACCCCGTCGGCGCCCCGGCGCCCCGGCGCGCCGGGCGGCCAAATGCGCCTATTCCGGTGGCTCATCGGTTGGGCATCGTCACGCACACGACACCGGTGCCGGAAATCGCCGGTGCTATGGTGCCCGCCCCGTGAGCAAGAAACTGGTTATTTGCGAGAAGCCCTCCGTCGCCCGCGACGTGGCTGGCGCGCTCCCTGAGACCTTCACCCAGAAGGGTGACGCCTACGAGAGCGACCACTGGGTCATCTCCTATGCGGTGGGACATCTGCTTGAGCAGGTGGATCCTGACGCCTACGACGCCCGGTACAAGAAGTGGACATACGAGGACCTGCCGATCATCCCGGACGAGTTCCGGTATCAGGCCCGGGACGGCCGATCAGCCAAGCAACTGGCATCGCTTCACCGGCTCATGTCGCGGCCCGACGTGGACATCATCGTCAACGCATGCGACGCCGGGCGTGAGGGCGAGCTCATCTTCAAGCTCATCCTTCAGAGCGCCCCGCCCAAGGCCCAGGGCAAGACCGTGGAGCGCGCCTGGTTCTCGTCGATGACCAAGTCGGCCATCAAGGATGCCTTCGAATCACTGCGTCCGGACTCAGAGATGCAGCCCCTCGAAGCCGCCGCGCGGGCACGCAGCGAAGCTGACTGGCTGGTGGGAATGAACGGCACCCGCGCGGCCACCACACGTGCCGGATCGATTCGTCGCGTGCTGTCGCTCGGTCGGGTGCAGACCCCAACGCTGGCGATGATCGTGCACCGCGATATCGAAATCGGCGCATTCGTGCCGCAGGAGTACTGGCAGGTGGACGCGACGTTCACCGGTGCCGACTCCCCGCTTCCGGGCATGTGGCACGACGTCCAGGGCACGCACCGCGACCTGCTGTTCACCGACGATGACGGCAAGACCCACAAGGACCGCATCGTCCCGGGAAGCGCCGCTGATGAGATCGCCACCCTTGCTGCCGGTGCACAGGGAGTGGTCACATCGGTGGAGACGCGCCCTCGCACAGAGGCTCCGCACCTGCTGTACGACCTCACCACCCTGCAGCGTGATGCCAACCAGCGATTCGGCTTCAGCGCCACCCGCACGCTGTCCGCGGCACAGTCGTGTTACGACGAGCACAAGGTGCTCACGTATCCGCGTACCAGTTCGCGGTACCTCAGCGGTGACATGGTGGGGCAGCTGAAGTCGGTGGTGTCTCGCGTGGGCTCGGCCGAGCGTCAGTACGCCGATGCCGCGCGATCGGTGCTGGCGCTCGACTCACTGCCACTCGGGCGTGTGATCAACGACGCCAAGGTCACCGACCACCACGCCATCATCCCCACCGACGCAGATCACGACCTCTCGCGACTCTCCAGTGATGCGCGACGCATCTACGACATGGTGGCCCGTCGCTTCCTCGCGGTATTCCTGCCGCCAGCGAAGCTTGAGAGCACCACCATCGTCACCGATGTGCAGGGCCACACCTTTCGCAGCAGCGGCACCGTCATCGTCGACCCGGGCTGGTACGCCGTGGACGCCATGCGGCGCCACCGCGTGGAGAAGCAGGCCGAGCGCATGGCCAACGAAGATGGCGAGGAGGAGACCGACGACCACACCCTTCCGTCGGTGACCGTGGGGCAGCGCCTCACATGCTCCCGCGCCGAGGTGCTGGCCAAGTCCACCAAGCCACCTGCGCGATACAACGAAGGCAGCCTCCTCAAGTCGATGGAGACCGCCGGCAAACTGGTGGACGACGACGAGGCCGCCGAGGCCATGAAGGACGCCGGTCTGGGCACCCCCGCCACCCGCGCCAACATCATCGAGAGCCTGATCGACCGCGAGTACGTGGAGCGTGAGGGCAAGCAGCTTCGCGCCACCGACAAGGCCATTGGGCTCATCACCATGCTGGGCGATCACCTGCTCACCTCACCAGAGCTCACGGGCCGGTGGGAGCAGAAGCTCAACGAGGTGCAGCGCGGCAGCGAGTCGCGTGACGCGTTCCACCAGGAGATCGTGGCGTTCACCAAGCAGGTGGTTGCCTGGTTCGCCGACAAGGGGCGTGAGGACCTGCGCGTGGAGCGCACCGTCATCGCCCCGTGTCCCACGCCTGGCTGCGACGGCAACATCGTGGAGCAGCGCAAGAGCTACTCATGCGACAGCTACCACGGCAAGGACGATCCGGGCTGCGGATACACCTTGTGGAAGCAGAGTGGCACTCGCACGCTCACCCTCGACGAGGCCAAGGAGTACATCGCCCAGGGCATCCAGAGCAAGGATCTGGAGCCCGAGCGCGAGGTCATTGGCGCCTGCCCCACCGACGGCTGCGATGGCGAGATCATTGCCCGCGACCGCAGTTACGGCTGCACGTCGTGGAAGAGCAAGACCGAGACCGGCTGCGGTTACGTCATCTGGAAGCGCGTACGCGGCAAGCAGGGCGAGGTGTCGGTGGAGGAGGCCCAGGGCATGGTGGCCCGGGGTGAGACCAACGCCACGCCTCCGCGCGAGCCGGTATCGGAGTGTCCGGTTCCCGGGTGCGGCGGCATGATCGTGGACCGCCCAAAGACCTTCGGATGCAATTCGTGGAAGAGCCCCCGTAATCGCGGCTGTGGATACGTCATCTGGAAGAAGGCCCGCGGGTCGGATCACGAGATGACCGTGGACGAGGCCAAGGCCAAGATCGAGGTTGACCGTGCCGATCCGGAGGCCGCGGGGCTCGACCCCGTGGTGGGCCGGGGTGCGGCGAAGACACGCACCACCAGAGGCGTGGTTGATGCCGACGGATCCATCGCACGCCACCTCCTGGAGCGCGCCGTCTGGACCGGTCTGGATGGCGGCGACAAGGTGACGCTCGAGATTCCCGCCGGATCGCAGGTGGGGCTGCCCGATACGGCCGCAGACGGTCTTGTGGCGGCCATTTCGCTTGATGCCAAGCCCCTCAAGCTCTGGTGCAAGGCGAGTGACGGCGCCGATGCTGCACGCACGACGCTTGAGCAGCGCCTGGCCGAGCGCATTCGAAAGGCGCTCGCGCCGGCATCGGGGCCCAAGGCCAAGAAGAAGGCCAAAACCGCGGCCTGACACAGTTCGCGGGTCATCACCCCCCGCGGCTGGCATCATCTCCGGGTCGGGGCAGGTGGCCCCGCGTGACCCTGGAGGCGTACATGGACGCCAATGAAGCGATCCGTCTGAGGCGCAGCGTGCGCTCGTACACCGATCAGCCGGTGGATGAGAAGGACATCAGCGAGATCCTCCGCCTGGCTCTCCTTGCCCCCACGGGCGGCATGGCACAGGCGTGGAGCTTCATCGTGGTGCGCGACGCAGAACTGCGCGCGGCGGTGGCCGAGATCGTCATCCGCGGCGGCGCCAAGTACTTCGAGACCGTCCGGCCCGCTGGCCCGGATGTGAGCCCGGATGAGCACGCCGAGTGGGCGCGTGGCTACGCCGAGCAGGTGCTCGGTAACTACCGGCACGTGCCGGTGTGGATCGCG
>CANJMX010000065.1 GCA_947475125.1 Actinomycetota bacterium | reverse complement strand
TGGGATGTCGCCGGGTTCCGGCTCGTGCGCGACCACAGCCGTCATGCGGTGTTCGGGGAGTTCTCGTCGAAGTTCGCACAGGCGCTCACTGAGGCTCCGCACGTCGGTCAGGTGGACGTCGTTGAGTCCGAGCCCGGCACGCACCCCGAGATGACTGCAGCACCGGGCGTGGACGCCTACTGCCTTACCCACAATGAGACCTCCACCGGCGTGGCGATGCCCGTAATGCGCCCGGCGGGCGCCGACGGCGACGCCCTCGTGCTGGTGGATGCCACGTCAGCGGCGGGCGGCATGGAGGTCGATGCCAATGAGTTCGACGTCTACTACCTGTCGCCGCAGAAGGCGTTCGCCAGCGACGGAGGCTTGTGGCTGGCCGCGTGCTCGCCCCGCGCCCTCTCACGCATTGATGAACTGTCGGGGCGTTGGTGCCCCGCGTCGCTCGACCTCACCATTGCGCGCGACAACTCGCTGAAGGACCAGACCTACAACACGCCGGCCCTCGCCACCATCTTTCTGCTGGCCGATCAGATCGAGTGGATCAACGGGCAGGGTGGCTTGGCGTGGGCGCAGGCACGCACCGCGGAGTCGTCGGGGGTCATCTACGACTGGGCCGAGTCGCGTGAGTGGGCGTCGCCGTTTGTGAGCGATACCGCCAAGCGCAGCACGGTTGTGACAACGATCGATTTCGCCGATGGCATTGACGCCACGCTGGTGTCGAAGGTCCTACGTGCCAATGGCGTGGTGGATACCGACGCCTATCGCAAGCTCGGTCGTAACCAGGTGCGTGTGGCCACATTCCCGGCCGTCACCCCCGATGACTGCCGTGCGCTCACCGCCTGCATCGACTACGTCGTTGAGGCGCTGGCCGGCTAGGGCGATTGGCCCGATAACTGGGCCACCATCAGCATGATCGCCACGAGCGCCGCGATGATGACCCAGCGGCGGCGGCTCGGTGGGCCGTGCCCCAACCAGTCGGCCATGGGCCATGCGAGCGGCCACGCCATGAGTCCGAGGCGCGCCAGCGAGGTGACCGTGCCGCTCGAGAGCGGCACCACAAGCATGAGAAACGAGTAGAGCACCCACGGCGACTTGAGCCCGCCCTCTTTGCGCCACAGCGCCGAGAGCAGCACCACGTAGAGGATGCCGAACAGCAGATCCCGCACCACCGCCGACCAGTCGCCAGCGGTAAGGCCCGAGAGTTGCGACAGCGACTGTTTGCCCAGCAGATCGCGGCTGCCCAGCATCTCACCGCCAAAGAGGCCGCCCACCGCCTTGCCGAGTTTGTCGGGCAGGAGCGACAAGAGGCCCACGCCCAACTGCCCCCTGCCCCAGGCCGCCTGCGCCTTGAGTGGCAGGTCCCAGCCGCCCTGACGCACCTGCATGACCGCCAGATACGACAGCCCGATAACGCCAGTGGGAATCGCGGCGGTAATGAGCCTGCGCCAGCGGCCCTCCGAGCCTGCCGCCCACGCGAGCATGAGCACCGGCACCAGAATGATGACTCCCGTGGGCCGGATGAGCACCGCAAAGGCAGCCACAAATCCCGCCCACACAAACCGTTGGCGCCACGCGAGGTAGGCAGCGCCGATGGCGAGCCCCAGCGCAATACCCTCGGTGTAGGCCATTGATGCCGCGATTGCCGGCGGGGCGAGGGCCAGTACCCATGTACTGCGTACGGCCATTTCGCGCCCGAAGCGCTCCTTCGTAATGGCGAAGAGCGAGACCAGCGCAACGAGGAACATCCCGTTGCCGACTACCAGCGACACCCAGAACGGGTTGAGCCCCAGCGAGATGGCCGCCCACATGATCATGGGCAGCAGCGGGAAGAAGGCGACGTTGGTGAACACCTGACCCACCTGGCCTACGTCGAAGGCATACCCACGGTGAGCGATGTCGAGGTACCAGGTGGTGTCCCAGCTACCCAGCAGCGAGAACGACTCGGGCACCGACGGGTCGAGTGCGAACTCTGGGCGCCCCAGCACGATGCTGGCAATGACGCCGAGCCCGGTGATCAGTACCCGGGTCACCAGCCACGCAGCAAGCGGTACCCCGAGCCATCCCCACCAGGGAATGGCATGGAGCCTCGTGAGGATGCCGCCGGTGGCCCGCGAGGGCACGGGTGGCGGTGGCGCGGGATGCCCGTCCATCAGCGGGTGAGGATAGGGCGCGCGCGGTCGGTGCGCCGCACCGATCCCGTGACAAGTGACCACGCCCACCGTGCCGATGATGATCGCGCGTGGGCAATGGCGGCATCGGCCAGGGCACCCGCGTTGGGATCGTGCACGGAATCGCCATGGCCCATCAGCAGGTGCTCAGCAGCAAATCCACGGAGCACCTGCGGCGGTGACACCCGGGCGAATGGGTGCACGCCCACGCGCTGTCCGGGCACACGGAAGTACGACGCCGTGCCGAGCATCTCGGCCACCACCAGACACCTGCGATCGGCCCACCACAGTGCACGCTCGGTCCACCGGCGGCTCGACCGCACGCAGATGACCTGGAATGGCGTGTTGGGGATTGCATCGTTGGGCAGCCGGTGGAGCGGCACACCGAAGTGATGTGCAAGGGGGGCGCAGTCGCGGTTATGGCGGTCGAGCAGTTGGATGACGCCCACGACCGGGGGCATTGCGGCCAGATGGTCGCGCACCGCCGGTGCATCAACCGGGTCCACGAGCCACGTTCCGTCGTCCACCACCACGGCGTGCGAAGCCCGCTGCATCACGCCGGGGTCGGCTGCAATCCAGGTGACAAGGTCGGTCGGGCCGTCGGAGAATCTCACGTCCATGCGCCCAATGGTGTCGTATGAACCGGACATGCGGGACCCGGACCGGTCGGAGTGACCGACTCATCTGGGATAGTGGCCGCGTGAGCACCCCTGCACCCCCGATCGAAGACCACGCGCTTATCGGCGACAAGCGCACCTGCGCACTCGTCACCAGCCACGGAACCATCGACTGGTTCTGCATCCCGCGCTTTGACGGCCCGGCTGTGTTCTGCTCGCTGCTCGGCAATCCCGACAACGGCGAGTGGCGTCTGGCCCCCGTCTCGGGGGTCACCCACTCCACGCGCCGCTACATGGGCGAGACGCTGGTGCTCGAAACCGACATGACCTGCGCTGAGGGTCGCGTGCGGGTGATCGACCTGATGTCGCCCGAGCCCAGTGGCCCGTGCATCGTGCGAATCGTCGAGGGGCTCGAAGGCGAGGTGCCCATGGAGTCGGTGGTGGCCGCGCGCTTCGACTACGGCCGCACCCGCCCGTGGGTGCGCCACCTGCCGCAGGGTGCCGACCTGGTGTCGGGTCCGGAGGCGCTTCGCATCGTCTCCCCCGTGCCAGTGGCCCGCCAGGAGGGCGACATCACCTTCTGCTTCACGGCGCGCCCCGGCGAGCGCGTGGGATTCACACTCAACCATCACGCATCGAATGAGCCGGCACCCGCAGGCCCACACCACGAGCAGGCGCTCGCCAGTGCACTGGAGTGGTGGGAGAGCTGGAGCTCGCGCTGCCCATTTGAGGGCCCGTGGCGTGAACCCGTGGTGCGATCGCTCATCACGCTCAAGGCGCTGTCGTACGCCCCCACCGGTGCCATGCTGGCTGCGGCCACCACGTCGCTGCCCGAGCAGCCCGGCGGCGTGCGCAACTGGGACTACCGGTATGGCTGGCTGCGCGATGCCACCTTCACCCTCTACGCCATGATGCTGGGCGGCTACACGCGCGAGGCAGTGGCCTGGCGCGACTGGCTCCTGCGCGCGGTGGCCGGTGACCCCGAGGACATGCAGATCATGTACGGAGCGGCCGGCGAACGACGTCTGGCCGAGTGGGAGGTGCCCTGGCTCGACGGCTACGGCGGCGCAAAGCCGGTACGCATCGGCAATGCGGCATCCGACCAGTTTCAGCTCGACGTCTATGGCGAGGTAATGGACTCGCTGCACGTCGCCCGCCGCATCGGCGTGGAGGCCGACCCCGACACCTGGGCACTTGAACTGGCGCTCATGGAGTCGCTCGAGGCCCGGTGGCGCGAGCCCGACGAGGGCATCTGGGAGGTGCGCGGACCCCGGCGCCACTTCACGCACTCAAAGGTGATGGCCTGGGTGGCCTTCGACCGTGCCATCCGTGCCGTGGAGCATTCCGGCCTGGCGGGTCCGGTGGACCGCTGGCGGGAGCAGCGCGCGCAGGTGCACGCCGAGGTGTGCGCCAACGGCTTTGACGAGGAGATGGGGTCGTTTGTGCAGGCGTACGACGTGCGCCGTCTCGACGCGAGCCTGCTCATGATCCCGCTGGTCGGGTTCCTTCCCATTACCGACCCGCGTGTGCTGGGAACCATGGAGGCCATCAAGCGCGACCTCACGTACGAAGGCCTGGTCATGCGCTACGACGCCGTTGCCGACGAGACCATCGACGGCCTCCCTGCTGGCGAGGGCGCCTTCCTGCTGTGCACGTTCTGGTTGGTGGATAACCTCGCCATGGCAGGCCGCACCGACGAGGCCACCGCACTCTTTGAGCGCCTGCTGTCGCTGAGCAACGACGTGGGGCTACTGGCTGAGCAGTGGGACAACGATGGCCAGCGCATGCTGGGCAACTTCCCGCAGGCGTTCTCGCACGTGGGCCTGGTCAACTCGGCCTGGAACCTGGCCGGCGGTCGCCCCGCCGATGCCCGCTGGGCCCGAAGCAGCGATCGCCCTCACGCTGAAGCCGGCGCAGCAGGCGCCTGACCTACCGACTGCCCTCGCAGGCGATGCCGTCGCCGTCGCTGTCGAAGTGCTGGTCGTCAACACCCACCACCCTGAACCGACGCGCCGTGATGTCGGAGCAGTCCAGATCGGGTGGCGGATTGGGGATGCAGGCGCCCGAGTAGTTGGGGTTACAGCCCGTGCGCGCGCCCGTGGCCGTGCCGGTCGCGACGTATGCCGGCTTGGTGGTATCGCCGTTGCATGGAGACCCCCAGATACCCCGCTTGATGCGGCGGGCGGTTGCCTCGGCCGAGAGAAACTGCGGGGCGTACCGAAACGGGCCGGATGGTCTGTAGATGTAGGCCTTCGCGAAACCGTTGGCCACCAGTGCGTAGTTGACTGAGCCCCGTGCCCCCGACCGTCCGTCGCGGTAGATGTAGCCGAGAAACCGGTCGTACTTGTCGCGGATGTCCTGTGAGGGATCTGACACCACGCGCACCGCGAGCCCCACCGGCAGCAGGCGTGTGGTCTCAGCCGATGCCGCGGGACCACCGCACTGCACCGGGTACCCCGGGCGCTTGGTCTCCGGCGTGTCGATCCCAATCAGGCGAATGGTGGTCTGGAAGCCGCGCGAGACGATGCGCACGGTGTCGCCATCAACCACGTGTTGGATGGTTCCACTCAGCACGGTGGGCTGCTGCGCCATGGCAACAGGCGTCAACACCAGGCCAACGGAGATGAACAGCAGAATGTGTCGAACCACGCGCGGCATCGTCATGAGTGTGTATCACCGCCGGGCTGCCCGGTGCTTACGCCACACCGCTAGCCTCACCACGTGGAGAAGGATCCCGATGACCGCTTGATCGCGCCCTGGTCGCGATCGTCCCGCACATCCGCCCGCGTCATCGCATGGCCCATCCGGTCATTCATGCGGTGGCAGGCGGCGGGCGGCGTGGCCCTGCTCGCCGCCACGGTGGTGGCACTGATCTGGGCAAACACCGCGGGCGACTCGTATACGTCGTTCTGGTCCACCTCATTCACGCTGGGGCTGGGCGATCACATACTCACCACCAACCTGGTGACCGTGGTGAACGACGCGCTGATGTTCGTGTTCTTCCTGCTCATCGGGCTGGAGATCAAGCGGGAGCTGGCGATCGGCGAGTTGTCTGACCGCCGCGCGGCCGCACTGCCACTGGCCGCTGCCCTGGGCGGCATGATCCTCCCCGCCGGCATCTACCTGGCCATCAATGCCGGCACGCCCGTGGAGTCGGGCTGGGGCATTCCGATGGCCACTGATGTCGCCTTCGCACTCGCCGTGCTGTCGGTACTGCGAAGCAGGGTGCCCCAGGCCATCTGGGCGTTCCTTCTGGGCGTCGCCGTGATCGATGACATCGGCGCGATCATCGTCATCGCCATCGCGTATTCCAGCGGCATCTCTCTGGCGTGGCTCGCTGCCGCGGCGGGCGCCCTTGTGATGATGCGGGTGCTGATCTCAGCCCACGTACGTGCCCTGCCCCCGTACCTGATACTCGCTCTTCTCGCGTGGGCATTTACGGCGGCGTCGGGCGTGCACGCCACCATTGCGGGTGTGGCAATCGGGCTGCTCATGCCCGCCCGCGCCATGCAGCGGCCGGCGGCGGTGTCGCGCGCAGCCCGTGAGGTGGCCGATCAAACCTCTGATGACCCGTCGCCCCCCGATGCCGACGACAAGGCCTGGACCGAGCTTGCGCACCTCAGCCGCGGCGCGATCTCCCCTGCATCGCGGCTCATTCACGCGCTGCAGCCATGGTCGTCGTTCGTGGTACTCCCGCTGTTCGCGCTGGCCAATGCCGGCATCGTGCTGAGCGCCGCGACCTTTGAGGCCCCCTTCGCCGTGCGTGCTGCGGTGGGCGTGGGGCTGGCACTGGTGGTGGGCAAGGCCATCGGCCTCCCCCTGGGGGCCTTTGTTGCCCTTCGCACGGGGCTGGGGCGCATGCCCGAGGGTGCCCGCTGGAGCCAGATGATGGGCGTGGGTCTGCTCGGCGGCATCGGATTTACCGTGTCGATGTTTATGACCGATCTGGCGTTCACCGACCCCTCCATCAGCGAGGCGACCAAGGCGGGAGTATTGGGCGCGTCGGTGGTCGCGGCCATTCTGGGAGCGTTCGTGCTCGCCCGGGCTGGTCGCGCGTCCGATAAGGCGCACTAGCCTCGACCATATGAACGCACGACGCATGCTGCCCATCGTCGCCATGGGCGCCCTCGCCTGTACACCCGTGGCATCTGCGGCCTTTCAGGTGACCATCGCCCCAATCTCCAAGGCGCAGCGCGCGGCGATGACTCCATCGGTATGGCACGCCGGCTGCCCGGTGGGTCTCAATCAGTTGCGTGCGGTCACTGCCACCCATCACGACTTCGCGGGCAACGATCGCACCGGCACGCTCATTGTCAATGAGGACGCCGCCACGGCCACCGCCACGGCACTTCGCAAGATGTACGCAGCCGGGATCCCCATCAGGAAGATGCGCCCCATCGAGGCGTACGGAGGTGACGACTGGAAGAGCATCGAGGATGACAACACCTCGGCGTTTAACTGCCGGAATGCCACGGGCGGCAGCAACTGGAGCAACCACGCCTACGGTCGGGCGATTGACATCAACCCCATCGAGAATCCGTACGTCACCTCGGGCGGGTCGGTGGCCCACACCGCCAGCAAGGTGTTTATCGCACGCCGGCCCCGGCCCGGAATGGCCATTGACGGCGGCGCCATGGTGCGCATCTTCGACAGTCTCGGGTGGGGCTGGGGTGGGCGCTGGAGCGGAACAAAGGACTACCAGCACTTCTCCACCACGGGTCGCTAGCCCTCCATCGACCAGCGACAGCGACACCTAGGAAATCACAGGACGAGCCATCCTTTGCTAATTTGCAGTCCCCTTCCCCTCGAAGCGAGGCACCGTGAATTCCGTCCGCCGCTTTACCGTCATCGCCGCTGCCACCGGGCTCGCAGTGCTCGGCGCGATCGCAGGGAGTGCATCCGCCGCCATTCCCACTTCCACCGCCGGTCAAACCGAGCAGGCAACCTCCTCCCGCGGCCTTGATCAGGCAAGCGGCACCAGCTGGGGCTGGAGCAACACGACCTTCGGTGTCGCCGGTCGGCCATACATCAAGGCGCTGTCGGTCTCGAATGATGGCGGGGCGACCTTCACCGACCTCGTCGTCGCAGACTCCGCAACGGCGGGGAACGGCTGGGCACCGACCGCCGCCAGCATTGGTGGGCAGGTCAGTGACGTCTACGCCTTCATCACCCCGACAAACGGGTGCAAAGTCGGCCAAGAACCCGGTGGGTTCTGCTACGCACAGCCGAACCGCGTCGGTATTTCGCTGATGCGCTACACCGGTGTCGGGTGGGATCAGAACTTCACGACCGGGGCCTCAACAAAC
>CANJMX010000064.1 GCA_947475125.1 Actinomycetota bacterium | reverse complement strand
CAACGGCAGCCAGATGGCCAAGGGCGTGGCCGACCTGGTGCTGCTCACCAATGCCTTCTCCACGCTGCCAAGCGCCATTGAGGCCGGGCGTCAGATCATCCGCAACACCCATCGGGTGGCCAAGCTCTTCATCACCAAGTCCGTCTACTCGGCGCTGCTGCTCGTGTGCTTTGCGCTCCTGCCCATCGCCTTCCCATTCCTGCCCAGGCAGTTGTCCATCACCTCATCGCTCACCATCGGCATCCCCGCGTTCTTCCTGGCGCTGTCACGCAGTGAGGGTGCGGTGCGGCGCGACAGCTTCATGCGCAGCCTGGCGGCATTCTCGGTCCCTGCAGGCGCGGTCATTGCCATGGCAATCACCGCGGCATACCTGTTCACGCGCGGTCCGCTTGACGGCACCATCGCCGAAGCCCGCACCGCCGCGATCCTCGCCGCCACGTTCCTGGGGCTCGCCGTGGTCATCGAATTGGAGCGTGGGGTTGAGCGGCGCAAGGTGCGCACATGGGTGTGGGGCATGGTGGCCGCGTTTGTGGTGCTGCTGTCGGTCGGCCTTTACATCCCCATTCTCACCACGTTCTTCGAGGTCGAGATCCCCACCGCATCGCAGTGGGGCCTCATTGTCGCCGTGGTCGTAATGGGCGCCTGCCTGCTGCTGGGCGTGCGGCGCATCCCATGGCTTCAGCGCCTCGAGAATCCGCCCGAACCCACAGATGACCTCGTGCCCATCGAGTCGCGGGGCTAATTCACCGAGACGTCGACGGGGATGTCGAACCGCTCGATGCGCGTGGCACGGCCGTCTGCGCCGGCATCCACCACGATCCCCTGAACGCGCACATCACCGGTGGCGGGCTCGAACCGCGCCGGCAGCCCGGTGAGGAACCTGCGCAGCACCGGCTCAGGCTTGACCCCGATGATCGAGTCGTGCGGACCGGTCATGCCGATGTCGCTGATGTACGCGGTACCCCCGGCCAGGATTCGCTCGTCGGCAGTGGGCACGTGGGTGTGCGTACCGAACACCACGGTGGCGCGACCATCCAGATGATGGGCGATTGCGCGCTTCTCGCTGGTGGCCTCCGCATGCATATCGACGATCACCAGATGGGTCTCGCGGCGCATGCGATCGATCAGATCGTCAACCACCGCGAAGGGACTTTGGGCTGCTTCGATGAATACCGACCCGATGAGGTTGAGCACACCCACCCGGAAGCCCCCTCGGGCATCCACCACCACGGTGCCCGAACCCGCGCCGCGCGCCACCAGGTTGGCGGGTCGCAGCACGCGTGGGTCCTCCTCGAGCGTGGCCACGTACTCGGTTCGGCGGAGCGTGTGATTCCCCCCGGTCAGTACGTCAGCGCCGGCCTCGAAGAGCGCCTTCGCCTGCTTGGGCGTGGTGCCCGACCCGGCGGCGGCATTCTCGGCATTGACTACGACGATGTTCGGCGAATGCTCCTCGCGCAGGCGCGGAAGGACCAGCTCGACGGCGCGCATGCCCGGGGCACCAAATACATCGCCGATCATGACCGCACGGAACACGGCGGGATCGCTCACTCAGGCACCTGGCCCGGTGGTCTGACGCAGCAGTTCGATGGCAATGTGGTTTCCGGAGTCGTTGGTGTAGTTGGCGATGGCAGGGGTCTCGACCCGCGACATGTCACGCACGCGCCCGATGACAGTACGACCGGCCCCGACGGCGCTCCCCACCTGAAGGACGGCGCCATCGGGCGCCGGCTCCACGTGGGTGATGCTCACGGCGACGTCGGGCATGCCGGAGGGCGTGAGGACGATCGCCAGTCCCTCTGGGCGGCCGAACACGCGGTACGGACTGACCGCCGTGACCACCCCGTCCACCGGGCTGTAGACCACCGATCCCGCGGCGGCACCAACATCAACCGCGGACGTCAGGGTGCCCGACGCCCCATCCTCCGCGGTCACCTTGTGGGTCAGCCCGCTCGCCGGGGTCATAGCGATGGCGCCCGGGTCGGTCACCCCGTGGAAGTAGACGGTGGTCACCTGCTTCTCGGCCACGGGCAACACAACCTCAAGGCGTCCGGAGCGGCCCATCACCACACGCTGCGGAGCGGTGGCGCCAGCAGCGGCGGGAACGGGCGAGGCCACCGGGCCCACGGGGGTATCGGTCGCGGTGCCACCCCAGGTGGCAGCCAATACGACGGCCACGATCACCGCCACGGCCAGCAGGGCCGGGGCGACCACGGTACTGAGCGCACGATTGCTCCGGTGGCGGTCGGCCTGCCGGCGCTCGTCGCGTCGCCACTTCAGCTCATCGCGAGTGAGATTCGGCATGGACGTGACAAGGCTAGACCAGCCGGACCGAATGGCGGGCTGGCTGGGTTGGGGGCGATACCATGGATCCCATGACCGGCCGACAAGCCAGCACGCCGGCGTGGGCCCTCATCGCCGCCACGGCCGGCATCGTCGTGATCCTCTGGATCGCGGGACAGACCCTCGGACGCGTCATCTTCGTGTTCCTGGTATCGGTCGTCATCGCCCTCTTGCTGAACCCCCTCGTGCGGTTCCTCAGGCGAATGCACGTGCCACGCGGCCTTGCCGTGGCAACAGTGTTCCTCTCGTTCATCGGGGCAGTGGCAGCCGCTGTCGTGCTGCTTATCCCCCCCATTCAGAACCAGATCCAGGCGATCCGCGGCAACCTGCCGCTGTACACCGATCAGGCCCAGCGGCAGGTGCAGAACCTGCAGTCATTCTTCGAGCGCAATGGCATTCACGTGGATGTGCAGCAGAAGGCCGATGCCGCACTGCAGGCCATCAGATCGTGGGCCGGTGGCATCTCGGGCAATGCCGTGTCGTACTCACTCAGCGCGCTCAGCGTGCTGGTGGTCATCATCATCATTCTGGTGGCAGCCGTGTACATGCTGTTGGATGCCCCGCGTATCGCCCGCTTCGCGCAGCAGATCGGCGGCCCGTCCGCCGCCCAGTTCCTGCGCCGCACCGAACGCACGCTGGGGCAGTACATCAAGGCCCAGACCCTCGTGTGCCTCATCATCGGCGTGAGCGCCGGGCTGGTGCTGTGGATCTTCGGCGTCACGGGGGTGTTCCCCCAGGGGGCCACATATGCCGCGCTCTTCGCGGCCTGGGTATTCGTGATGGAGTTCATCCCGTATATCGGGCCCATCTTCGGTGCGGTCCCACCGGTGCTGCTGGCGTTGTTCACCTCACCAATCACGGCGCTGTGGGTCATTCTGGCGTTTCTGGCCATCCACCAGTTTGAGGGCCACGTGGTGGTGCCCCAGGTGATGGGTGACGCCGTGGGAGTGCACCCGCTGGTGGTGATCTTCGGCATCCTCATCGGCGAGGAGCTCTACGGATTCGCCGGGATCATCCTCGCCATCCCCGTGGTGGTACTCCTCAAGGAGACCGCCATCTACGCCAGCAGGCGAATGGGCTGGTTCGGCATGCCGCAATTGGCCGGCCTGGGCGCGGCGCCACTGGCCGACGACCAACCAACCGCATCGGGCTTCGCGCCTCCGGCGCGACGCACAGCCCCGGACGCAGATCCGGGGGACACCCTCGACGTGCCCACGCGAATCCCCGAGGCGCCGCACCCAAGCGGCGCCGACTGAGCGGCGTCGCATGAGGGGCGATGAACTCCTCACCGCACGTGGTATCGCTCGGCGCTACGGATCGGTTGAGGCACTTGCACCGGTTGACCTCGCAATCTCCCGGGGTGAGCGCATTGCCCTCATCGGCCCCAATGGGGCAGGCAAGACCACGCTGCTGTCAATCCTTGCCGGAGTGGGCGTCGCAAGTGCCGGCAGCATTGACTGGGCTGGTGGCACGGCGCTGGCGGTGGGATGGGTGCCGCAGCGTCCGGCGCTCTACCCACGCCTCACGGCACGCGAGAATCTCCGGCTCTTCGCGGGGCTCGAGGGCACCGCAGATCCACGTGCGGTCGCCGATGGCCTCATCGAGCGCGCAGATCTTAAGAAGGTGGCCGATCGCCCGGCGTCAGCCCTGTCAACTGGCACGCTGCAACGCCTCAACCTGGCCATTGCGCTCGCGGGCCAGCCCGTGCTGCTGCTTCTCGATGAGCCCACGGGCACGCTCAGCCCTGACCAACGCCATCGACTGTGGAACTGGCTGACAGAGCTGGTGGCCGATGGGGACATGGCGCTGGTGTTCTCCACCCAGTCGATTGATGAGGCGTCGCGGTCGGCCGATCGCATCGTCACCCTCGTGGCCGGGCAACTGCGCATGGACGGCACGCTCGACGACCTCATCCGCGCGGCGGGCACCGACCCGTCCGGCCCGGCGGCGGGCGAGACCGCCTTCATGGCACTGGTGGGCGACGACCAATGAAGATGCTGCGCGCCGGTCGGCTGCTGTTCATCAAGGACCTGCGAGTGCTCGGGCGCAGCCGGGGCCTCCTGGCCATCCTCATCGGCTACCCGATCGTCATCGCCGTGCTGCTGGCCATCGCGCTGTCGGGGGGCGATGTCAAGCCATCGGTGGCCTTTGTCAACCTCGATGCGCAGTCGGGCCGCACTGTGCAGGTGGGCGACGAGCGACTGTCGGTTGACGACTACGCCAGCCGGCTGGGCGAGGCCGTCAGCCTCGTGCGGCTCGACCCGCAGCAGGCCACTCAGGCGCTTGACGACGGCAAGGTGAGCGCGGTGCTCACCATTCCCGAGGGCTTCGTGAGTGACCTCCAGACCGGTATCCGCTCACCTGTGATCACCCTGCAGACCAACCCGCGCTCACCCATCGAGGCGCAGGCCATCGAGCGACGGCTGGAAGCCATGGTGTTCCGCCTCAACCAGGCGCTGGCCGAAGCCTATGTCGGGCAGGTGCTCCATCTGGTTGACCTCATCCAGAACGGTGGCAATGTGGCGCTGTTCGGGCAGGCTGGCACCCTGATGGGGCTGCAGAGCAGCGAACAGACCATCAGGGGCATGCAGGCCGCGCTCCGGGCGGCGGGCAAGCCAGAGGAGGCGGCCAAGGCGGCCTCCCTGCTCGATTTCATCTCCGGCGTCGGCGACAACCTCAGTCTGGCCAAGCCCGCCGCCAAGGCGATCGCAAGCCCGATCCGGCTCGATGTGAAGGCCGGCGCGCCGGGTCGCGAGCCCCTCTCTGCGCTGGGCATCGCCGGAGCGCTCGTGGTGGGCCTTGGACTGGTGAGCGTGCTCCTGTCGGCGGCACTGCTCTCGGCGGAGCGCGAGGACGGGGTGCTCTCACGCCTGGGTCGGGGGCTCGTGAGCCCAGGGTCCATCATCGCCCAGAAGGCCGTCGTCTCGGCCGCAGCCGCGCTGGTGGTGGGCATGGTGCTGCTGGGCGTCGTCGCCATCACCACGTCGGTCACGGTTGGACGATGGGGCATCTGGGTCATCGCACTGCTTGTGGCAGGCCTTGCATTCGGGGCGTTCGGACTGCTCATCGGTGCGCTCGCCCGCGAGACCCGCACGGCCCTGCTGGCCGGTCTCATGATCTCGCTGCCGCTGGCCGTGGTGGCGCTCATCCCCGGCAGCGATGTGGCCTACTGGGCAAGTGCGGTGGCGGGATTCGGCCCCGCAGCCCGGGTATTCCAGCAGGTGCTCGTCGATCCCGAGGTCACCACGTCACTGTGGTCAGGTATCGGCCTGCTCGCGCTCATCGCCATCGCCTACGGCGCGATCGCGCGCTTCGTGCTGGCCCGGCGCATGCACGCGTGATCTCATCCCTGCAGGGATTCCGGACGCCCGCCGGGCAGAACATCGCGCATGCCACCTCGCAGATGCCCAGCGCAGTGGTGATGAAGGGCAGAGTGCAGTGCGTGGCAACCGCCTGTGTCACCACCGGGTCTGTTCCGGCAGGGGCCACACGCATTTCCCAGCGGGCCACCTCACGACCTGCTGGACACTCTGCCACTGGCACGTGCACCATCCGGCGCAACAATGCGAAGCACCCCTACTCATGCACCGTGCATCTGAGCCGTGGTGCCTCGGTCATCACCACTACTGCGCGTCCGCATTCAGCGGTGGTGGCGCACTTCAGCAAGCGGGTGCAGGTGGCACCGCTGAAGGTGGCCGTTACGGGGTAGCGGACTCGGGGTGGGCGTGGCGCCCCATGCACCTTCGGGACCGCACCGCCTGTTGCATGGTCGAATCGCACCCCCCGACAGATAGTGTGAAGGTGACTCAGTCAAGCCCCCTCCGTGGGTGCGCCAACGCGTCGGACTCCAGACAAGGCCGTCCCCCCATGAACCCACGTACCGTCATCGGTTGTGTATGCAGTGCCCTTGCGTTGTTTGTCGGGGTTCAGATCGTGAGCGCTTCGCCCCCACCGGGGGTCAGCTGGGCCACCGCAGGTGGCCCAGGGTACGACTACGGAGAGGGCATCTCCGGACTGCCTGACGGCTCCGCAATCGTGACCGGGTACTTCTCTGACACCGCCGCCTTTGGAAGCACCCCTCTCACCAGCAGTGCGGGGAGCGATGACGTGTTCACCGCAAAGATGAGCGTAGACGGCACTTGGGTCTGGGCCACCAGGGCCGGTGGCACGGGGGCTGACGTGAGCAAAGGCATCTCCGCCCTGCCTGATGGCTCATCCATCGTGACCGGGTACTTCCAGGGCACGGCGACCTTTGGAGGTGCCACCCTCATCAGTGCGGGGGGCCAGGACGTGTTCACCGCAAAGATGAACGCAGATGGTACCTGGGCCTGGGCCACCAGGGCCGGTGGTACGGGGCATGAGCGTGGCAATGCCATCTCCGCCCTGCCTGATGGCTCATCCATCGTGACCGGGTACTTCCGGGGCACGGCGACCTTTGGAGGTGCCACCCTCATCAGCACTGCGGGGGATTGGGACGTGTTCACCGCAAAGATGAACGCAGATGGCACCTGGGCCTGGGCGACCGAGGCCGGCGGCACGAGATGGGATCTTGGCCAGGACATCTCCGCCCTGCCTGATGGCTCATCCATCGTGACCGGGTACTTCCAGGGCACGGCGACCTTTGGAGGTGCCACCCTCATCAGCACGGGGAGCGATGACGTGTTCGCCGCAAAGATGAACGCAGATGGCACCTGGGCCTGGGCCACCAAGGCCGGTGGCGCGAGTGTCGACGGGGGCTCAGGGGTCTCCGCCCTGCCTGACGGCTCATCCATCGTGACTGGGTCGGTTCGGGGGACCGCACACTTTGGCCCCGACGTCCCAGACCTCGTCGGCGGTTCGGGGGGGTCCAGTTTCACTGCAAAATTGAATGCGAATGGCGCTTGGGTCTGGGCGAGCGTCGGATCTGGCTATTCGGCAGGGGTGTCTGCCCTCCCTGATGGTTCATCCGTCATCACCGGAAACATGGGTTCTGACGCAACTTTTGGCGAGACGATCCTCAGCGGACCGGTAAGTGCGAACGTAGTTACGGCCAAGGTGGGCGCGACTGGCACTTGGAACTGGGCCACGAATTCCACTGGCGAGGGCTTTGAATATGGCAACGCTATCTCCGCAATGCCGGATGGAACAGCCCTCGTGACCGGGGAGTTCTCTGACACCGGGACGATTGGGGGTACAACCGTCACCAGCATCAACAACACGGAGGATGTGTTCGTGGCCCGATACGTTGATGCTCCTCAGGCGCCTGCTGCTCCCACCGCCGTTGCCGCTGACCGTGCGGCGGTTGTGACAACCACCCCGCTTGCGGGTGGATCGGTCACCTCCTACACGGTCACCTCAAGCCCAGGCGGGAAGACCTGCATGGCCGTTGCCCTCTTCACCACCTGCACTGTCGAGGGCCTTTCCAATGGCACCAGCTACACATTCGCTGCCACCGCCACCAACGAGGCGGGTACTGGCCCCGGATCCGAGCCGTCAGGCGCCGTCACTCCGGTAGCGACACCCACAGCGGAAGCCACCGCGGCACCTACGGAAGAAGCCACCGCGACACCCACTGCAGCGGCAACGGTGGCCATCAAGGGCAAGGTGCACTGCGTCGCAACTACCTGTGTCACCACCGGGGCTGTTCCGGCAGGGGCCACACGCATTTCCCAGCGGGCCACCTCACGACCTGCTGGACACTCTGCCACTGGCACGTGCACCATCCGGCGCACCAATGCGAAGCGCACCTATTCCTGCTCCGTGCATATGAGCCGTGGAGCCTCGGT
>CANJMX010000063.1 GCA_947475125.1 Actinomycetota bacterium | reverse complement strand
TGGTTCGTCACCGACCTCGTCACCGACGATGACGGCAATGCCGTTGGCGTGGTGGCCTACGACATGATCCACGGCACGATCGAGACGATCGGTGCCAAGGCCGTCGTAATGGCCACGGGTGGCGCGGGCCGCGTGTACCGCCCCTCCACCAACGCGCACGCCTCCACGGGTGACGCCATGGGCATGGCGCTTCGCAAGGGTGTTCCGCTCAAGGACATGGAGTTCATGCAGTTCCACCCCACCACGCTCGCCGCCAACGGCGTGCTCGTGACGGAGGGTGCCCGCGGAGAGGGCGGGTACCTCCTGAACAAGGATGGGGACCGCTTCATGAGCAAGTACGCCCCCAACAAGCTCGAGCTGGCATCGCGCGACGTCGTGTCGCGTGCCGAGGCCACCGAGATCATGGAGGGCCGCGGCGTTGATGGCTGCGTGATGCTCGACCTGCGCCACCTGGGTCGCGACCGCATCATGGAGCGGCTGCCGCAGATCCGCGAGTTGGCCATTGCCTTCGCAGGAACCGACCCCATCGTGGAGCCCATCCCCATTCGGCCGGGTGCGCACTACCACATGGGTGGCGTGCACGTTGACAACTGGGGCGCAGCACCGCACATGCCCGGGCTCTTCGCCGCTGGCGAATGCTCCTGCGTATCGGTGCATGGCGCCAACCGTCTGGGCGGCAACTCGCTGCTTGAGGCCGTGGTGTTCGGCGCCCGTGCCGGCGAGGCATCTGCCGCCTACGTGCAGGAGCACTCCGCCACACCCAAGGTGCCCAGCAACGCGGCTGCCGAGACCCAGGAGCGCATCGAGAACCTGCTGGCCCGCGACAAGGGCATTCGCCAGTCTGAGATCCGAGACGATCTGGCCGACGTCATGCAGGAGAAGGTGGGCGTGTACCGCTCGGGCCCCGTACTTCAGGAGGCCAAGAACACGGTCACGCAGCTGCGCGAGCGCTTCCAGTCCGTCGTCGTGGACGACAAGGGCAAGACCTTCAACACCGACCTCATCCACACACTCGAGACCGGATTTCTGCTGGACCTGGCCGACTGCATGGTGACCGGGGCCATCGCCCGCACCGAAAGCCGTGGCGCGCACTCGCGTACCGACTTCACGGAGCGCGACGACGAGAACTGGATGAAGCACACACTTTCGTACCTCGATGACGGTGAGGTCCGTCTCGACTACTCCGAGGTGACCATGACCAAGTACGAGCCCCAGGTGAGGTCCTACTGATGCCTGCGACAACGTTCCGGATCTTCCGGTACCAGCCGGACTCGGGGGAGACCGAGTCGTACCACCAGGACTTCCAGCTGGAGCACGGTGAGAAGACCACACTGCTTGACGCCATCCTGCGTATCCAGAATGAGCAGGACGGCACCGTGGCAGTGCGGTACTCGTGCCGCAGCGCCATCTGCGGGTCGTGCGCCTGCAAGGCCAACGGCAAGACCGTGCTGGCCTGCATGACGCAGGTGGAGCACGTGAAGACCGACAGCGGCCAGGAGATCGTGCAGGTCGATCCCATCGGCAACTTCACGCCCATCAAGGATCTGGTCGTCGACATGACGCCGTTCTGGGAGAAGTTCAAGGCCGTCAAGCCCTTCCTCATTCCCGACGGCCCGGCACCGGAGAAGGAGCGCCTGGTGCCGAAGGCCGCGATGGAGAAGATCGCGAACGAGAGCAAGTGCATCCTGTGTGCAGCCTGCTACTCGGAGTGCAACTCGCTGGCAGCCGATCCCGAGTTCGTCGGGCCGGCCGCATTTGCGTGGGGCTACCGCTTCGCAGCGGATGAGCGGGATGGCCAGCGCAAGAACCGCGCCAAGCTGTACTCGGGCGAGCATGGTGTGTGGGACTGCACCCGCTGCATGTTCTGCAACGAGCGCTGCCCCAAGGGCGTGGACCCGCGTGACGCCATCGAGAAGCTCGGCTCCATCGCCTTTCAGGAGAAGGTCACCAGCGACAAGGGTGCCCGCCACGCCAAGGCATTCCTCATCTCGCTGCGTACGGGCGGCAAGCTGAACGAGATCCTCATCGCGCCCTACACCGACCCCCTTGGGGCCCCGTTCAACGCGCCGCTGGCGCTCCGCATGGCCCAGAAGGGCAAGCTGCCCAAGTCGCCCCTCACCCACAAGGTGAAGGACCGCGACCAGGTGAAGAAGCTCATCAAGAACGTCAAGGAGACGATCTAGTGCCGCGTCAGTTCGCGTATTACCCCGGATGTGTCGCCGAGTTCAGCTCGAAGGAGCTCAACGCGACCACCAAGGCACTTGCACCGCTCCTCGACATCGAGTTGCTGCCCATGCCCCAGGCCACCTGCTGTGGTGCCGGCGACGTCGCTGAGGCCAAGCCCAACCTGTACCTCACACTCAACGTGCGAATCCTCTCCGAGGCCGAGGCCATGGGCGTGGACATCCTCACCATCTGCAACGTGTGCACGCTCAACCTGCGTCGCGCGAACAAGATGGTGAAGGACGACCCGCGCGTGCTCGAGGCCGTCAACGAGGAGCTCGTCAAGGCCGGCGCCCGTCCGTACCAGGGCACCATTGAGGTGACGCACCTCCTGTGGTTCCTCGCCACCGAGGAGGGTCTGTCCCTGCTCGAGGCGCGCGGCCCCAGAGGCCTCAACGGCCTCAAGGTGGCCCCGTACTACGGCTGCCAGCTGCTTCGGCCGTCGTCGGTCATGGGCTTTGAGGATCCGGACCGCCCGCAGTCACTCGAGCGCCTCATCACGGCACTCGGAGGCGAGGTGTCCGACTACGAGGGCAAGAGCCGCTGTTGCGGCTTCCCCATCATCCTCGCCCGCGAGGAGGTGGCACTGAAGGAGTCGCACGTCGCCCTGTCGGGTGCGCGTGACGCCGGCGCGCAGGTGATGGTGACCCCGTGTCCGCTGTGCCACCTGGCGATGGATGCCTACCAGCGCAAGACCGAGCAGCTGATGGGCGAGGAGTACGCCATGCCGGTGCTGCACCTTCCGCAGCTCATCGGACTGGCCCTTGGCCTTCCCACGAAGACCATGGAGTTCAAGCGCCATCTGGTGCCGGTGGACGAGGTGCTCTCCATCGTCGGCGCGTAGCGCCCGCACCACCAACGCGGTATCGAAACGGCCCGGGCCCCGTCCGGGCCGTTTCCGTTTTCGCAGTCGCTACGGTTTCATTGTGCGCCCCACTCCGCTCACCCGCGCCTCAGTGCGTGACCTGCCCACCTGCTGCACCGACTGCGTGTTCTGGCAGACGCTGCGCGGAGGAGCCGACTGGCAACGTCGGGCCGCATGGGCCGACCGCACCGAGCGCGACTTCGGCCCCTGGGGCCGCGTGCTGGCCGACGGTGACGAGGTGCGCGGGGTTATGCAGTACGGCCCCTCCCGGGCCTTTCCGCGCGCCAAGGTGCTGCCTGCGGGACCACCCAGCCGTGACGCCGCTCTGGTGACGTGCGCCTACGTCACGGGTGATGGCGCAGCTGAGGCGCTTGAGCGCCTGCTGCTGGAGGCCCTCGCCGATATCAAGGCTCGAGGAATGAAGGCCATCGAACTCTTCGCCATGCGCTACCCCGACGAGGTTGATCCATCTGAGCGCGCGCATCTCAACCACACGCTGTTCGACCTCGAAATGCTCGAACGTCTCGGTTTCCGGCCCGTGCGTCAGAAGGGCCAGGTGAGCCTCATGCGTCTGGAGCTTGGCGGGCTGATCCCCGGCTTGGCCGAGCGCGCCAAGGCCGTCCTCGGTGAACTGCGGCCCCTCCCCGGCCGCACCCCGCTGCCCGCATGACCCGTTGGCTCGCGGCCATCGTCGCGGCCATCCTCGTGCTGGTCGGGGCTGCCACGGCGGTTGGTGATCCAGCGCTGGAGCAGCTGCGCCAGGGGCCCGTGTACGTGAGCCCTGCGGTCACCGGTGCCGGCACACCCGACGCCGTCACCCGTCTCTCCGCCGTGGCAGCCGAGCTCGCCGCCAGCGGCCGGCCGGTGCGAATCGTGGTGGTGAAGGGGCCCGTGGGCGCCGCGTCGATGCGCGACTACGCCGTGCGCCTCAGGGCCCAGTTGGGCTTCGACGGAATGGTGGTGGCCGTGGCCCCGGGGCGCGCCGTCGGTGCGGCTGGCGACCGCAGCCAAGGTGCCGTGACACGCAGCCTGCGAAACGCCAAGGTGGGAACGATCGCCGACCCAGTGGAGCGCGCCGCGGCCGCCGCAAAGGCTGCGGCAGGGCCACCACTGGCGCCCTCCAACAGCGACCTCGTGCGTGCAGCGCTCGCACTCCTGGGCATGGCCCTGGTCGGTGGAACATGGGCCGCCGCATTCGGCATCCGGCGTGCCAATCGCCGCCAGCGGCTCATTCTCGATGATCACAGCGCGCTCGCACGAGTAAAGCTTGATGCCATCGGTGCGCGGCTCGATGTCGTGGCGGGGCTCCCTGCTGATCATGCGCGCGCTGACGACCGGCTGGATGCGGCCACGCGGGTTGCGCGTCGTGCGCAGGCCGAATTGGATCAGGCGGCCTCTGCTGCCGACGTGCTGCCAGCCGAGGCACTGGTGGACGAATCGTTCGTGCTGCTGCGTGAAGCCGAGCGCGAAGCTGACGTTCCGTCGCCGATCGACCCATTCGAGGGCCTTTGCCGCGTGGATCCGGCGCACGGACCCGCGACGGGATCTGCTCCCATCGCCGATGGCCAGCCGCCCATCGCCCTGTGCGCCCCGTGCATGGCGCGTGTGCGCAAGGCAAACCCGCCCCAGCGGCGCATGGTCCCTGGCCTCGATGGCGACGTCCCCTATGACTCCATCAAGAGGGATGTCTGACCGAGCCGCCCGCGCCGCCATCAACTGCTGGCGTGCGGCCTAGAGCCAGCCGTTCATCACGAGGCTCTCGGCAATCTGCACGGCATTGGTGGCCGCGCCCTTTCGCAGATTGTCGGCAACGATCCAGAGCGCCAGACCGTTGGGGTGCGACGCGTCGTTGCGAATGCGACCGATGAACACCTCGTTGCGCCCGGCGGCGTCGCGCGGCAGCGGGTAGGCGTTGGCACGAGGCTCATCCACCACAACCGCACCGGGGGCCAGCATGAGGATCTCGCGTGCCTTGGCCGCATCAAGCGGTTCGATGGTCTCAATATGCACGGCCTGAGAGTGCGCGTACATCACCGGCACACGCACGCAGGTGGCCGACACGCGGAGATCGGGCAGGTGCAGCATCTTGCGGGCCTCGTTGCCCACCTTCACCTCTTCGCCCGTGTAGCCCGAATCGTCGAACACGTCGATGTGGGGCAACACGTTGAAGGCGATGGGATGCGGGTACACCTGCGGGTCGGGCTCGTCGCCCACGAGATACCCGGCGCTCTGAAGGCGGAGTTCCTCAATTGCTGCCTGACCCGTCCCACTCACGGCCTGATAGGACGACACGATGACGCGATCGATACCCACGGCGTCGGCGATGGGCTTGAGGGCCACCACCAGTGGCGCGGCCACGCAGTTGGGGTTGGCGATGATCCCGGAGTGGTTCGCGATATCGCCCTCGTTGACCTCAGGCACCACCAGCGGCACCTCGGGATCGGTGCGGAATGCAGACGAGTTATCGATGACCACGGCGCCGGCCTCAACCGCGGCAGGCGCGAAGTCCCTCGCCCGTTCCGAACCCGCCGAAAACAGGGCGATCTGGATCCCCTCAAATGAGTTCTCGGTGAGTTCCTGTACCTCAAAGGGCTTGCCCAGGTAGTCGATGATCTTGCCGGCGCTGCGGGACGAGGCCAGCGGGCGAAGTTCCGTGACCGGAAAGCCCCGCTCCTCGAGCACGCGGATCATGGTGCTGCCCACGGCGCCGGTGGCGCCGACCACGGCGACGTTAAACACCGCGGCGCTCTGCCTCGCTGGCCAGATCGAAGGCCTCGTGCAGGGCGCGCACGGCGCGCTCGACCTCGGACCGGGCAATGACCACCGTGATGCGGATGGTGGAGGTGTCGATCATCTGGATGTTGATGCCCTCGGCCGCGAGCACGCGAAACATGGTGGCCGCAATGCCCGGGTTTGAGCGCATGCCCTCGCCCACCAGCGTGACCTTGCCGATCTGGTCGTCCGACAGCGTCTCGCGATGCGGCAGGCGGTCGCCCATGGCCTCGATGACATCAAGCGCCTTGCGCAGGTCCGGAAGCGGCACGGTGAACGAGAGATCGGCACGGCCGTCCACCCCCACGTTCTGGATGATGGTGTCCACGTTGATGAGTGCGTCGGCGAGTGCGGTGAACACCGTGGCGGCCACACCCGGCTGATCCTCCACCCCCAGCAGCGAGATCTTGGCCTCATCGCTCTTGTGGGCGATGCCCGACACGAATGCCCTCTCCATCATGGGAGTCTCCTTGGTGATCCAGGTCCCCTCCTCCTGTGCGAATGACGAACGCACATGGAGTGGGACATCATGAAGCCGTGCAACCTCGACCGAGCGCAGGGCGAGGACCTTGGAACCGGACGCGGCCATCTCGAGCATCTCCTCGTGGCTCACGAGGGGCAGCTTGCGGGCCCCGGCCTCAATGCGCGGGTCGGCCGTGAAGACACCGGTCACATCGGTATAGATCTCACACACGTCGGCATCGAGCGCCGCGGCCAATGCCACGGCCGTGGTGTCGCTGCCGCCACGCCCGAGCGTGGTGACGTTTCTCTCCGCCGACACCCCCTGGAAACCGGCCACCAGTGCCACGCGCCCGTTGGCCAACTCGGCGCGCAGGCGCTCGGGCTTGATCTCGAGGATCTTGGCCTTGGTGTGGGCGCCGTCGGTGAGGATTCCCGCCTGTGACCCGGTGAACGATGCCGCTTCGTGCCCCAGGTCGTGCAGCGCCATGGCCACAAGGGCGCATGAGATGCGCTCGCCCGTGGACAGCAGCATGTCCATCTCGCGCGGTGCCGGTAGCGCGGAGATCTCATCGGCGAGTGCCACCAGTCCGTCGGTGGTCTTGCCCATGGCCGAAAGCACCACGACGACATCGTCGCCACCCTCACGGGCGGCGGCGATTCGGATGGCGACATTGCGGATCTTCTCGGTGTCGGCGACGGATGAGCCGCCAAACTTCATGACCCTGAGAGCGATGACAACCTCCTCGGCCGGGCCAGCGGGCGATTGTAGTGCCGACTGGGGTCCGGCGTCGCCGCGGGGCGCGGCGGTACCCCGTACGATCATCCCGTGGCCGATCTCCCCGCAGTTGACATCACCTACGAGCGCCAGCACGTGAGCGGACGGGCCGTGGCCATCGTTCGCGCATTCGTGATTATCCCATTGCTGCTGTGGGCAGTGGTGTGGAGCATCTGGGCCCTCTGGAGCATCATCATCGCGTTCGCCATCGTCATCAAGGGGCGAAACCCCGACTGGTTCTGGGAACCCGTGAGCCGCTGGCACCGGTACTTCCTGCACGTGGCCGGGTACGCAAGCCTGCTGGTGGAGGAGCACCCGGGGTGGAAGTCGCAGACCCACTATCCACTCGATGTCCACGTGACGCATGCCCCCGCCCAGTCCCGATGGCTGGCGGGTGGGCGCATTCTGCTGAATGGGCCGCTGGCCGCTGTCATCGCCCTTCTGCTGCTGGTTGACGTGGCCCTCGGCATTCTGCAGTTCACCGCTGTCGCCCTGATGGGGCGCCGATCGGAGCGCATCATGCGCTGGCAACTGGCCGTGCTCACGTTCGAGTACCGGCTCATCGCTTTTGCGATCGGGCTGAGCGATGCCATGCCGTTTTCTGGCGCCCGACGCCTTCCCTAGACTTCCCCTATGGGAATCATCCGCCGCGTCAGCGAAAAGGGTGGGGACTCCAGCCGCCTCAAATGGGTGGCTGGTGGCCTCATCATCGGCTTCGTGTGGGGCACCTTCATGTGGCTCATTACGGGGATGCAGGGCGATGCCAAGGTGTGGATCTACTTGGCACTCACCATGGCAATGATCGGTGGCGGCATTGCTGCCATCTTCGGCGCGATGAATGCCCGCAAGAAGGGCGAGCGCATCACTCCGCGGATCGCGCCGAAGGACGAAGTTGCCGACAAGGCTGCTGCCAAGGCCGCGCGCAAGGCGGCTCGCGGCAAGGCCGAGTAGCCCGTGGGGCGAGCGCGATGAGCGCGCGTCCCCTATCCTCGTCGTGTGACCGTGCTAGGCGGGGAGCTAGCGGTGCCCTGTATCCGCAATCCGCTACAGCGGGGCTGAACTCCCGCCCGAGGGTCCTACTCGGAGGCATGGGCTCGGATGATGTGGCATTGAAGGCGAGGTCCCATTCGGTGGGCGACCGTGA
>CANJMX010000062.1 GCA_947475125.1 Actinomycetota bacterium | reverse complement strand
GGTTGATCACGTGTCGAATCTCGACGACATGAAGGTGATGTGGGAGTCGCACGCCGTCGGCGGCTGCGCCATTGACACGTACGACAAGCCGCTGCCCGACGGCGTGATGGAGGCATGCGCCGCGTCTCACGCCGTGCTTCTTGGCGCGGTCGGTGGGCCGAAGTGGGACACCACCGATCCCGACAAGCCCCGACCGGAGCAGGCGCTCCTCGCATTGCGGGCGGGACTCGGTCTCTTCGCCAACCTTCGGCCCGTCAAGCCCTTCCCATCGCTGTACGAGGCGAGCCCGCTTCGCACAGAGCGCATTGAGGGCACCGACCTGCTGGTGGTGCGCGAGCTCACCGGGGGGATCTACTTCGGGAAGAGCGGGCGCGAGGGGGATATGGCATACGACACGTGCACGTATACCCGCGAGGAGATTCGCCGCGTCGCCGAGGTCGCATTTGAGTCAGCCATCACCCGGCGCGGCAAGGTGACGTCGGTCGACAAGGCGAACGTGCTCGAGAGCTCGCGCCTGTGGCGTGACGAGGTCAACCGGGTCGCCGCCGAGCATCCCGACGTGGAGCTCGAGCACATGCTGGTGGACAACGCGGCGATGCAGTTGGTGAGCCGCCCATCCGACTTTGACGTGATCGTCACCGAGAACCTCTTTGGGGACATTCTCTCGGACGAGGCCGCGATGATCTCCGGGTCCATCGGCCTTCTGCCCTCAGCCAGTCTCGGCGGGCATGGACCAGGCCTGTACGAGCCCGTCCACGGCTCAGCGCCCGACATCACGGGGCAGGGCATCGCGAATCCCATCGCCACGTGCCTGTCTGCCGCGATGATGCTTCGGTACTCCCTCGATGCCCCGCGTGGTGCGCAGGCCATCGAAAACGCGGTCAACACCATTTTGGGGATGGGGCACGCCACGCGTGACCTCGGCGGCACGGTGTCCACCCATGAGATGGGTGATCTGCTCATGTCAGCCGCCTCGTAGCGGCCGCTAGACTCAACCGGATCGCCGGGCGGTTCCTGGCGCGAAACCCAACACGGAAGGCCATCGACGGATGCAGGAAGCCGAGAAGATCTGGATGAATGGGTCGCTTGTGGACTGGCACGACGCCACCGTTCACGTGCTGTCCCACGGCCTGCACTACGGGTCGTCGGTCTTCGAGGGCATCCGCGCCTACGACGCGGAGGGCGGCGTTGCCGTCTTCCGTCTCGATGACCACCTTGCGCGCCTTGAGCGGTCGGCAGCGCAGTACTACATGGACATCCCGTTTCCGCGTGAGGGTTTGCGGCAGGCCGTGCACGGGGTCATCACCGCCAACAACCTGGGCGCCTGCTACATCAGGCCCATCGTGCTTCGCGGCTATGGAGTGATGGGGCTGTTTCCCCTTGACGCCCCCGTGGACGTGAGCGTGGCGGCCTGGGTCTGGGGCGCGTATCTGGGTGAGGAAGGCCTCGAGAAGGGCATCCGCGCCAAGATTTCGTCGTGGCGGCGCATCGGCAACAACACGATTCCCGCCACCGCGAAGGCCGGCGGCCAGTACCTCAATTCCATCCTCGCCAAGATCGAGACGCACAAGGCGGGCTACGCCGAGGCCATTCTGCTCAACGAGCAGGGTCTGGTCGCTGATGGCTCGGGCGAGAACATCTTCGTGGTAAAGAACGACGTCATCATGACCCCGCCGATCTCGGCATCCATCCTTGAGGGGATCACCCGCAACTCGATCATGGAGCTTGCCGCCGTTGCCGGATATTCCGTCGTGGAGCGGGATCTGGCACGCGCCGAGCTCTACACCGCCGACGAGATCTTCGTCACGGGTACCGCCGCGGAGGTGTGTCCGATCCGCGAGGTCGACGATCACCTCATTGGCGACCCGGGCCCGATCACCCGCGACCTTCAGGCGCGGTTCGACGCCGTGATCCACGGACGCGATCCGCAGTTCATCCACTGGCTGGACTACGTCGGCTCGGACGCACCGGCGCGCTGATGGAACACATTCTCCTCTACGACACCACTCTTCGCGATGGCATGCAACGCGAGGGTATGAGCCTGTCGGTGGGTGAGCAGCTTCAGGTGGCCATGCGCCTTGCTGGCGTGGGGATGGATGTGGTGGAGGCCGGATTCCCGTCGTCCAATCCCAAGGACTCCGAGCTCTTCGACCTTCTTGAGGCCCAGAGCCTGGGCGACACGCGTATTGCGGCCTTTGGAATGACGCGGCGACGCGACACGGCCCCCGGTGACGACCCCGGCCTGCGGATCATGGTGGACACGTTCGCCCCGGTCTCCACCATCGTCGGCAAGACATGGGACCTGCACCTGAAGAAGGTCACCAAGGTGTCGCGCGAAGAGAACCTGAAGATGATCGGTGAGTCGGTGGCCTTCCTGCTGGCGCAGCAGAAAGACGTGTTCTACGACGCCGAGCACTTCTTCGACGCCTACCGGGAGCACCCTGAGTACGCCATCGAGTGCCTGCGCACGGCGCATGGCAACGGCGCATCGTGGGTGATCCTGTGCGACACCAACGGGGCGACGATGCCCGCGGATGTTGAGCGCATCACCGGCGAGATCCGGCTGGCCATCCCAGACGCAGCCATCGGTATCCACACCCACAACGATGCCGAGTGCGCCGTGGCGAACTCGCTCGTGGCGGTTGAGCAGGGCGCTCGCCAGGTGCAGGGGACCATCAACGGATGGGGCGAGCGGTGCGGAAACGCCAACCTCATCTCAATCGCCCCATCTCTCGCCCTCAAGATGGGCTTCGACGTGCTTCGCCCAGGCGGGCTCGAGGAGCTCACCAAGCTGTCCCACTGGGCCGCCGAGACCGCCAACCTGCCACCCGACCCGTGGGCCCCGTACGTGGGTTCAAACGCATTCGCGCACAAGGGCGGAATGCATGTGGCCGGAATGGTCTCCGACCCGCGCACCTTTGAGCACGTCGACCCGAGCGTGGTGGGGAACGAACGCGGCATGAAGGTAAGCGAGCTCTCTGGGCGCCACGTGGTACTGGAGCGCGCCCGGGAGGCCGGCATCGATGTGGAGGCAGACGCCGATCTGGCGCCGCGCATCCTCGCCCGGATCAAGGAACTCGAGCATCGGGGCTACCACTTCGAGGTTGCCGACGCATCGTTCACCATCCTCCTTGAGCGCGAGGCCGGGGTACATGAGCCGGTGTTCGCGCTCGAGTCGTTCCGGGTGATCACCGAGCGCAACGAGACCGGACACGTCATCACAGAGGCCACAGTGCGGGTTCACCTCAACGGGGAGCGGCTCGTGGCCACGGCAGAGGGCAACGGCCCGGTCAATGCCCTGGACAAGGCGCTTCGCGAGGCGCTCGGCGGCCGCGTTCCTGAGATCGACCGTATCTCGCTGATCAACTTCAAGGTGAGAATCCTCGACGAGGGGCACGGAACCGAGGCCACCACGCGCGTGCTCATCGACTCCACCGACGGGACGTCCACCTGGAGCACCATGGGCGTTGATCAGAACGTCATCGCCGCGGCGTGGGACGCCCTTGTGGACAGCTTCGACTACGGGGTGCGGCGGGCGCCGACCCCGTCGGGAACACAGCAGGCGTGACGCCGCCGGAGGTCATCCCGCTGGCCCGGCCCGTCATCGGCGACCGGGAGCGGGAACTGGTGGACGGCGTGCTGCGGTCACGTCAGCTGTCGCTCGGACCCACCGTGACCGAGTTCGAACGCATGTGGGCAGACCGCATCGGTACCCGGCACGCGGTCGCCTGCTCGTCGGGTACGGCCGGCCTTCACTGCTGCCTCCATGCCCTCGGCATCGGCCCGGGGGACGAGGTCATCACCTCCTCGTTCTCCTTCGTCGCCTCTGCGAACGTCATCGTCTACACCGGCGCGACGCCCGTGTTCGCCGAGGTCGACCCGCTCACGTTCAACATGGATCCTGCGGCCGTCGAGGCCGCAATCACCCCCCGCACGCGGGCAATCCTCATCGTCGACATCTTTGGGTACCCGGCCGACGTCCCGGCGCTCATGGCAATCGCCGAGCGCCATGGACTGGCGATCGTCGAGGACGCCTGCCAGTCGATCGACGGTGACTTCAACGGGAAGAAGCTCGGCACGTACGGGCATCCCGCCGTGTACGGCTTCTACGCCAACAAGCAGCTCACCACCGCTGAGGGCGGTGTCATCCTCACCGATGACGACGCGCTGTATCTGCTGCTCAAGAGCCTCACCAATCAGGGGCGGTCTGACGATGGGGCGTGGCTGGTGCACTCGCGCCTCGGATTCAACTACCGCCTGTCCGACGTGCATGCCGCCATCGGCATCGCGCAGATCGAGCGGCTGGATTGGATGCAGGATGCCCGGGCCCGCATCGCTGGGCGCTATCAGGCCCGGATGGCGTCGGTCGACGGGGTCACCCCGATGTACGAGGGGCCGCAGCGCCGTTCGTGGTTTGTTTACGCACCTCGGCTGGGCCCCGATCTCGACCGCGACGCGATCATCGGGCGCCTCGAGGCCGAGGGCGTCTCGGCCAAGCCGTATCTTCCGTGTATCCACCTGCAGCCCTACTACCGCACCGACCACGGGCACGCACCGGGCGAGCTGCCGGTGACCGAGGAGATCAGCGCGTCCACGATCGCGCTGCCATTCTTCTGCGAGATGACCGACGAGCAGGTGGACCGGGTATGCGACACCATGGAGCGGGCGATTCAGGCGGAGCGGGCGGTATGAACGATCCGGCATCCCGCCTGTGGGGAGGACGCTTCGAGGGAACGTCGGCCGAGGCATTCGACGCCCTCAATGCCTCACTGCCAGTTGACCAGCGCCTCTGGCGCGAGGACATCCGCGGATCGCGCGCGCACGCACGCATGCTTGGTGTGCAGCGGATCATCGGGGCCGACGACGCCGCGGCCATCGACGCCGGCCTCGTGACAATTGAGGCCGAAATGGCCGCCGGCACATTCGTCTTCCAGCCCGGTGACGAGGACATTCACACGGCTGTGGAACGCCGCCTCACCGAGATCACTGGCGACGCGGGTCGGCGTCTGCATACGGGTCGAAGCCGCAACGACCAGGTGATCACCGACACGCTCTTGTGGATCCGGGAGCACGGCCGGGCGCAGGCCGACGCGCTCAAGGCTCTGGCCGAAGCACTGCTCGCGCGGGCTGCGGAGCACCTCGACACGCTGGTGCCCGGATACACCCACCTGCAGCGCGCCCAGCCCGTGCGCCTGGCGCATCACCTGCTGGCATACGTCTGGATGCTGGGCCGCGATCACCGACGTCTGTTGTTCGCCATCGAATCGGCGGGGGAGAGCCCGCTGGGAAGTGGCGCGCTCGCTGGATCCGGGTTCGCCATCGACCGCGACATGACGGCAACTGAGCTCGGGTTCGACCGGTTGAGTCCCAACAGCATGGATGCAGTGGGCAGCCGCGATGCGCTGGTGGACTACCTCGCATTCACCGCGCAGCTGGGCGTGCACCTGTCGCGCCTCGGGGCGGAGTTTGTGTGGTGGTCGTCGGAGGAGGTCGGCTTCGTGGTTCTCGACGACGCATTCGCATCGGGTTCGTCGATGCTCCCCCAGAAGAAGAACCCCGACGCAGCCGAGCTTGCACGCGGTAAGTCCGCGCGGCTCTCGGCCGACCTCCAGGGGCTCCTCGGCGCCACCGCCGGGCTGCCGCTTGCGTACAACAAGGACCTGCAGGACGACAAGCACTATGTGTTTGACGCCGCCGACACCATCGATCTTCTGCTTCCGGCAATGAGCGGCATGGTCGCAACCGCCGGGTTCCGTGTGGACGCCATGACTGCTGCCGCTGGCGAGGGCTTTCTCGCGGCCACCGATCTGGCTGATCACCTCGTGCGCGAGGGCTGGCCCTTCAGGAGTGCCCACGAGGCCGTCGGCGCCCTGGTTCGGGCGTGCAGCGAGCGTGGCGTGGGTCTCACCGAGGCATCTCCCGACGACCTGAGTGCCGCAGGGCTCTCCGGGGTGGTGCTGCCGCTGCTCACCGCAGAGGCATCGGTGGAGGCGAAGGATGTGCCGGGTGGTACCGCACGGGCCCGGGTCGTGGCCCAGCTTGCGGACGCCACCGCGCGGGTTTCCGCCTGGTGAACGTCGGACGCGCCCGCGATCTCGACCGGGCGTTCTTCGATCGCGCCCCCGAGGTAGTGGCCGCGGACATCATCGGATGCACGCTGCTGTTTGAGGGATGCGGCGGGGTTGTGGTGGAGTCCGAGGCCTATGGGCAGCGTGACCCGGCATCACATTCGTTCCGGGGTGAAACCCCCCGCTGCAAGTCGATGTTCGGCCCGCCAGGCACCGTGTACGTGTACCGGACCTACGGACTCCACTGGTGCCTCAATCTCGTCACCGAGGCCGAGGGAGTGGGTGCTGCGGTGCTCATCCGGGCGCTTGAGCCCACCCACGGCCTCTCGGCGATGCGCAGGCGCCGGTCGGGTATGGATGACCGCCTGCTGTGTGCCGGCCCCGGCAGGCTCACCCAGGCCCTCGCGGTGAGCGGTTCGATTGACGGGCTCGACCTCGTGGCCGCAGGAATGACGGTGACTCCGCGGGAGGGTGATGTGGACGTGGTCGCGGTGTCCCGGATCGGGATCTCGCAGGCCACCGATCTTCCATGGCGTATGGTGGCGCGCGGTTCACGCTTTCTCTCTCGCCCGATCCCCAGGAGCATGGCGGCATGAGCACCAACGATCTTCTTGCCCGCGCCGTTGATATTCAGCCGCCTGGCGAGCTTGAGTCCCGCCTGGCCAAGGGCGACCGCCTGCGGGTGAAGCTGGGCGTGGATCCGACCGCGCCCGACATCCATCTGGGGCACGCGGTGGTGCTGGGGAAGCTCCGCGAGTTCCAAGATGCTGGGCACACCGCAGTACTCATTATCGGTGACTGGACGGCGCGCGTGGGCGATCCGTCTGGGAGGAGTTCGACCCGCCCGATGCTGTCGGCCGACGAGATCGAGGCCAACGCGGCGACCTATCAGGAGCAGGCGTTTCGCATCCTGGACCCGGATCGCACCGAGGTGCGTCGAAACGGTGAATGGTTCGCCGAAATGGGGCTGGAAACGCTCTTTCGCCTTGCCGCGAGCACCACGGTCAATCAGTTGCTGCGTCGCAGGGACTTCGCGGAGCGGATCGGCGAGGACCGCCCGATCTCCGTCCTCGAATTGCTCTACCCCCTTATGCAGGCGTACGACTCGGTGATGTTGAAGGCCGATGTGGAGCTGGGCGGTACCGACCAACTGTTCAACCTGATGTTGGGGCGCGAGGTACAGCAGGCGTACGGGGAACGGCCTCAGATCGCCATGACCCTCCCCATCCTGCCCGGCACCGACGGGGTGCGGCGCATGAGCAAGAGCACCGGCAACTACATCGGGGTCGACGAGCCGGCCGAGGAGCAGTTCGGCAAGGTCATGAGCGTTCCGGACCCCCAGATGGACGACTTCTTCCGACTGCTGTTCCCGGGAGAGCCCGGGGCCACTGGACACCCGGGGGATGAGAAGCGCCGCCTGGGCCGCCTGGTGGCCGATCGGTTTCATGGCGCGGGGAGCGGGGAACGGGCGGAGGCCCACTTCGACCGGCTCTTCAAGGACCGCGCGGCCCCTGATGAGGTGCCCGAGGTCGAGATCGACGCAGGAATGGTGCACATGCCGGCTCTGCTGGTTGATGGACTTGGTGTCGCGTCGCGTAGTGAGGCGCGCCGCATACTGACCCAGGGTGGAGTGAGTGTTGACGGCGTGCCGCTGCTGGATCTCGATGTCGATGCATCGGCGCTGGACGGCCGGGTTGTGCGCGCCGGAAAGAAGCGTTTTGCCAAGGCTCGTGTCCGGGGCGGATAGTCCTGCTGGGCAATTGGGCGTAACTGCCCGCTCGTAGCGGGGTTTTAGCGCGACCGCACCCCTTGCTTTCGTGCATCCGGATCGGCATTATTACCGGTCGGTCCGCGGAGTGCTTCGGCACTGAAGTACCTCGGACGTGGTCTCTTGTGCCAGACGCGCAGCGCTGTATACTGCTTCGTCTGGCCTTTTGGCCGGTGGGTCTTCGGACCCGAGTCCCTTCACAATCGATCGTGCCTGCGTGAAACCGCGTACGTGACGGCCAGCCGGCCGGCGTGGTGGATTGCTGTGCGATCGCGAGGGGAACCCCGTTTGGGGCCCGATCCTTGAAAACTGAACAGCGCGCATCATCTTCCAGCGTCTTCTGACGTTTGGGAGTGATGACCAAGGAAAGGATATGGACCCGTCAACCGCTTTGATCGGCGTGATGCCGATTGGAGCGCGAGACCAGGAGCCC
>CANJMX010000061.1 GCA_947475125.1 Actinomycetota bacterium | reverse complement strand
TTGCGTGTGCGCGACTGGGTGCAGGAGCGGCCCGAGCGCGGCAAGGCAGAGGGCGTGCCGTACGCGGTGCTGAAGGAGGCCGAGTACGTGCTCACGCCAAACGTGGCCGAGCTCTACCGCCTTGAGGACATCATCCCGACCGTGCCGTTTGAGGCGCGCGAAGCCGCCACTGCCGTGTATTTCGGACTCAACGACCTGTCCCCGGCCCCGCGTATCGACCAGCACGACGACGGTGCCACGGCGATCTTCCCGCGCACCGGCGACCCGCAGGCCGAACTGATCATCCGTGGCGGCAGCGCCAACCTGGTGTTGAACGCCCAGGTGGGATCGGTCACCGGTTCCACTGACCGCCCCGGCTGGGGTGCGTTGGCAATTGGTTCGGACGCCGATTGGGAGTTGGGCGGATCGTCCGCCCTCGCCACGGCGCGCCGCCTGCTTCCGAGGAAGCGGTAGCCATCACGGCCGGCGCGGGCATCCACGACGGGATCATCGCCGGCCGCTGGGTCGTCGGGGCTCCCATCGCCCACGGCGGCCAGGCAACGGTCCACCACGCGCACCACGTATCGCTTGGGCGTGCGGCGGCCATCAAGATCTTCCATCCGCATGTGTGGGCCGACGATGGCTTCCGCACGCGGTTTCGTCGCGAGTGCGAGGCGCTTGTGGCACTGGAGCACCCCAGCGTCATCCCGGTGCTGGATGCGGGGGAGAGCGACGGCGTGGGCTGGATCGTGATGCACCTCGCCACCGGTGGCAGCCTGGACGACCGCCTGCGCGAGGGCGTGCTGGACCCGGAGGTGGCGGTGCGCATTCTGCGCCAGGTCGCATCGGCGCTCGATGCGGCACATCAGGTGGGCCGTCTGCATCGGGATGTGAAGCCGGCCAACGTTCTTCTTGAGCCCGACGGCCACGCGTGGCTCGCCGATTTCGGCGTCGCCCGGCCGGTGGGTGGTACGACCACGATTCCCGGCCAGATGGTTGGCACGGCCGCGTACATGGCACCCGAGGTCATCTCCGGGGGGCGCCCGCAGGCCTCGGCCGATATCTACGGCTTCGCCTGCATGGCATTCGAAGTGCTGACCGGCGCCCGCCCGTACCCGGATGCCGAGGTGGGAACAGTGCTGTTTGCGCACATGGAGCGAGCCGTGCCGCGGGCACGCAGCGTGCGTGGCGACCTGTCGGTAGGGATGGAGCAGGCGCTCGCGTGGGGGCTGGCCAAGGATCCCCGCGATCGTCCGCACACCGCAACGGCGCTGGTGGACGCCCTCGCAGCCACGCTGCCCGGACCGGGCTCCACGGTTCCCATGCCGCACGCCGTTTCCGGCGTACCACCGCGGCATCGCGTCCGCGGGACGCTCGCGGTGATCGCGGTCGGGTCGCTCGCCCTGGTGGCGTCCGCTGCCGGCCTTGCATGGATGCAGTTCGGCCCGGGCGGCGGGGCAGCCGCGCCGCCGGTGGCAAAGCCGCTGCCCCTCATCCCGACGCCCGCCGGTGATGTGAGGGGCATTGCGGCGCCGGTCGGCACGATCCCGGGGCTGAGGGCTGCTGACCTTACCGCCACCTCCGTGCTGAGCGGTGGCCTTCACGCCTATGCGGTGGAGGCCGGTCCCGGTCGTTCGCCCGACGCCGTTGCCCGCGCGGTGGCAGGGGGCCTTACGGCATCCGGCCTGCGTACCACCACGGTTGACCTCAACAGCGACGGCACCGCTGTCATCGCGGCCGACCCCGCAGACTTCCTGCGGGTAGGGCAATCGTGGGTGGTCGCTGAGGTGCCCTCGTCGACGGCTGGGGCTGCCGACCTCGTCGTTGTGGCCAAGGGCGACAATGGCGCCGCAGTGCGGTGGATCGATGCCCTCTCCGCTGCCCGTCCCGCTCAGGTGCTGGCACCCGGCTGACCCGCGGCACGCTGCGGGCCGGTGGTATTCTGCCGCCATGGCGCGACGTTCATTTGAGGAGCCCGAGCTCGAGGCGCTGCGGCTTGCCGCGCTTGAGCACGTGCGGCAATACGGCGACCCGGTGCTGCGTACACCTGCTGAGCGCATCGAGGTATTCGACGAAGCCCTCGTCGCCGAGGTCCATGAGATGGCCCGCATCATGGAGGATGGCCGGGGGGTGGGGCTGGCGGCGCCGCAACTCGGACGCCTGCGCCGGCTCATCACTGTCGCGCCATTCGACGACGGCGCCGTACATGCATTCGTGAACCCCGAAATCATTGAGCACTCCGACGAAACCGGGGTTGCCACCGAAGGGTGCCTCTCGATCGGCGAGATCAATGTCGAGGTGGCGCGCTACGACTGGATCCGCGTACGGGCACAGGACCTGAACGGCACGCAGTTTGAGGCCGTGATCGAGGACTTCCCGGCTCGGGTGGTGCAGCACGAGATCGATCACCTCGACGGCATCCTTATTCTCGACCGGGCCTCGCCAGAGGATCGCCGCGCTGCCCTCGCCGAATTGCGCGACTCGCTTCTGCCGAGCGCGTAGGACCGGGCCATGCGGGTCATCTTTGCCGGCAGCCCTCAGCCTGCCGTGCCCGTCCTGCGCGCGCTCGTGGCATCGCACCACGAGGTGGTGCTGGTGGTCACGCGCGAGGACCGCCCGAGAGGACGATCAAAGGCACCGGTCCCCACTCCGGTGGGTGCGGTGGCCGCCGAATTGGGAATCCCCACCCTCAAGCCCGCGTCAATCAACGCGCCGGAGTCGCTACAGGTGCTACGCAGTGCCGACGCGGGTGCGCTCGCGGTCGCGGCCTTCGGGCAGATTCTGCGCGACGACGTGCTTGATGGGTGGCCGTGCATCAACGTGCACTACTCGCTGCTTCCCGCCTACCGCGGGGCGGCTCCGGTTGAGCGGGCCCTCATGGACTGCGCCGCGCACATGGGCACCACGATCATGCAGATGGATGCGGGGCTCGACACCGGTCCAATTATCGAGTCGGTCGTGCTTGAAGTGACCGGCGACGATGACGCGGGTTCGGTGCTGCAGAAGATGGCCGAGGCATCTGGACCCGCGCTCGTACGGGCGCTTGATGCGGTTGACGCCGGCACGCTGGTGGCCACACCGCAGACGGATACGGGGTCATCGGTCGCAGCCAAGATCACTGACGCAGACCGGCTGATTGATCCCTCGCGGCCCGCCCGTGAACTGGTGGGCCAGGTCCGCGCCCTCTCCCCGCATATCGGTGCGGTGTTGCACATTGATGGACAGCCGTTCAAGGTGTGGCGTACACGGGAGTGGGAAGCACCCGCACCCGCCGGGCTGACGGCCGATTCCGGTGCACTGCTGCTCGGAACGGCCACCAACGGCCTGCAGATCCTCGACATCCAGCCGCCCGGCAAGGGCCGCATGCCAATCGACGCCTTCCTGAGGGGGTACCGCGGTGAGCTCGACCTCACGTCCCCGTAAGGGTGAGCCTGGAATGGGCGGTGCCGCGCCGGCACGCCGCGTGGCGCTGCGCGTGCTGCGCCGGGTGGATGACGGCGCGTACGCCGACCGCGCGTTCACGGCCGAGGCCAACCGGTTCGAGCTCGACCCGCGCGACCGCCAGCAGGCCCAGCGCCTTGTGTTCGGCACGGTGCAGATGCGCCGAACCCTTGACTGGCTCATTGATGGTGCGGCCGAACGCCCCGATCGCATTGAGCCCGGTGTGCGCGACGTGTTGCGCCTGGGAACGTACGAGATCATTGCGTCTGATGGCACGCCCGATCGCGCCGCCGTTGATCAGGCCGTGCACCTCGCGCGCATGCTTCCCGGGCACCGCGACAGGGCGCCCGCCCGTGGTGGCCTGGTGAATGCCGTGCTTCGGCGCATCGCGAGTGAAGGGCCAGCCAGGCTGGCCGAGCTGGGCCCCGCCGACTCGGCACTCGTCAACTCATTCCCCGACTGGATCGCCGATGGTCTGGTGCGCTCTCTCGGACAGGACGACGCGAACGCCGTGATGGCCGCCGCCAACATGCCAAGCGAGTCAGCCGTGCGCTGGAATCCGCTGCGTGGGCCCCGTGCGGAGTTGGAACAGGAGATACCCGCGTGGCACGGCGATCCGCTGCTGCCCGAGGCCTTGGTACTGGACGAGCCATTCGCGCTTGAAGACTCCGCAGCATTCGCCAGCGGGTTGGTGATGGGCCAGAGCCGCGCGTCGATGATCCCGGCCAGAGCACTCGACCCGCAGCCCGGGGAGCGCATCCTCGACATGTGTGCCGCACCGGGTGCCAAGGCGACACAGCTTGCGGCCCTTGCCGACGGCAAGGCCGAGATCGTGGCAATCGAGATGCACGCGTCGCGCGCCAGTGGCCTTCGCGAGATGGCAGAGCGCATGGGTGCCCCGATGACCGTGATCGATGGCGATGCCCGGGAGGTGGAGATCCCAGGTGGATTGTTCGACGCCGTGCTGGTTGATGCGCCATGCACTGGGACCGGGGTACTGGCCTCGCGTCCGGATGCGCGTTGGCGTCGTCGCGAGGAGGCACTGGCACCGCTGGTGGAGATTCAGCAGGGACTTCTGAATCGTGCACTCACCCTGGTGAAGCCCGGTGGCCGCGTGGTGTATTCCACGTGCAGCCTGCTGCGTGAGGAGAACGAGGACGTCGTGCGCGCATCGGGCGGCGAGATCGAGGACCTCACGGCGCGGTTCCCCGGAATGGCGTCACCCGACCTGCCCGGTGCACTGCGCCTGCTCCCGCACGTGAATGGCACGGATGGGTTCTTCGTCGCACGACTCGTGGGCCGATAACCTGCCGCCCATGCCCGTGGCACCCCGCACACCCACAATCTGTCCGTCGCTCATGTCGGCTGATGCCATGCGGCTGGGCGATCAGGTAGATGCGCTCATGGCGCAGGGCGCGCGGGTGTTCCACATCGACGTGATGGATGGGCATTTCGTGCCGAACCTGATGCTTGGGACCGGCACCACCCGTGGGGTGGCCGATCGCGTGCACCCGTCAGAGGGCATCGTCGACGTGCACCTCATGGTGTCGCGGCCGGGCGATGCCATCCGTTGGTTTGCGCCCCACGCCGACATGATCAGCGTGCATGTGGAGGCAGATCCGCATCCACATCAACTGCTCACCGAGATCCGCGCAGCAGGGTGTCTGGCGGGGCTTGCGATCAACCCCGGCACACCGCTTGAGGCCGTCATCCCGTTGATTGAGCGCATCGACTACGTCAACTGCATGGGCGTCAACCCGGGCTTCAGTGGGCAGTCATTCATTCCCGAGACCATCGGGCGCCTGATCGCCCTGCGCGACCTTCTGCCCGACCGCGTGCTGCTTCAGGTGGACGGCGGGGTGGGTCCCACGAACGCGGCATCGACGCGCGCGGCGGGAGCCGACCTCATCGTGTCGGCATCGGCCCTGTTTGGAGCCCCCGACCCAGTGGCGGCGTATGTCGACCTGACCGATCGGATTCTGGCGGCGTGACCCCGGCCGGCCGGCCGACGGCGGCCGAGCGCACCCTGCTTGCCCGGGCATGCGATCTGGCCCTGCGTGCCCGTGGACAGGTGAGTCCGAACCCTGCCGTCGGCGCGGTCATCGCACGTGATGGCAAGGTTGTGGGGGAGGGCTGGCACACCGGCCCGGGCAAGCCGCATGCTGAGCCTGCGGCCATTGCGGCTGCCGGCGCTGCGGCGCGCGGCGCTACCCTCGTATGCACTCTTGAGCCGTGCTCCCACACGGGGCGCACCGGTCCGTGCACGGAGGCGGTGATTGCCGCGGGCATCACACGGGTCGTGGTGGGAACCCTCGACCCGCTTGAACGCACGCGTGGGCAGGGCGTGAAAATCCTCACCGCCGCGGGCATCGAAGTGGTGGTTGCCGACGGGGAGGACGCCGATCGCGCTCGTGAGGTGGCCTCGCCATTTCTCACCTGGGCGGCCACGGGTCGGCCGGAGGTGATGCTGAAGATGGCGGCGTCGCTTGACGGCCGTGTCGCCACCCGCACCGGCAACACCCGCTGGATCTCCGGCCCGGAGGCCCGCGCGCTGGTGCACCGCTGGCGCGCCGAGATGGACGCCGTGGGTGTGGGTATCGGAACCGCCGACGCCGATGACCCGTCGCTGACCGCCCGCGACGTCGACCCGGCACCGGTTCGTCATGCCACCCGCGTGGTGTTTGACCCACACGCCCGGCTGCGCCTGGATTCGGTACTCGTACAGACGGCCGGGGAGATTCCCGTGGTTGTGCTGGCTGGGTCGCTGGCCACGCCGGAGCGGGTGGACGCTCTTCGGACCGCCGGTGTGGACGTTGAGGTGGGGCAGGCGGACCATGGCGCGGCATTCCTGGCCGAGGGGCTCGATGCCCTTGGGCGACGCGAGATCCAGTCCATTTTGGTTGAGGGTGGTCCCACGGTCGCCGGCGCGCTGCTGGAGGCGCACCTGGTGGACCGGTTGGCCTGGGTGGTGGCCCCCATCGTCATTGGTGGCGATGGGGCACCGGTTGCGGTGCGGGGCGTGGGCGCCGACGAGATCGCCGATGCCGCGAGGATCCCGGCACCCCGCGTGGAACGCCTTGGCGACGATGTGCTGCTGATCGGGCGGTTGCGTCCTGTGCCCGGGGGGAATGTCTGATGTTCACCGGTCTTGTTGAGGAGATGGGCACGGTGCGCGAGCGGGTGCCTGGCACGGCCGGCGCCCGGCTGGTGATCGCGTGCGGCCTGGTGCGCGACGGACTCGCCATCGGCGACTCGGTTGCTGTCAACGGGGCCTGTCTCACTGTGGTGGAACTGACAGACGACTCCTTCGCGGTGGATTGCGTGGAGGAGACCCTGCGGCGCACCTCGGTGGGCGACCGCCATGCCGGGGACCCGGTGAACCTGGAGCGGGCCATGCGGGTGGGCGACCGCCTGGGCGGCCACATCGTGCAGGGGCACGTGGATGGCACCGGCACCGTGCGTGGCATCACGCCCGAGGGCGACGGCGTGCTCATGTCAATCAGCTGCCCGGATGAGGTGCTGCGGTACGTCGTGGAGAAGGGTTCAATCACCGTTGACGGGGTGAGTCTGACCGTGGCAAGCCGCGAGGCCGATGGCTTCACGATCGCACTCATCCCGCACACCATGGCTGCCACGACGCTCGACCGTGACGCAGTGGGCCGAAGTGTCAACTTGGAGGCCGATGTGGTGGCAAAGTACGTGGAGGCGCTGGTTCGCCCGCACATCACCGGGGGAGAGACCTCCTGAGCACTGAGACGACGCCTTTCTCGACAATCGAGACGGCCATCGAGGAGATCCGCAGCGGCCACATGGTCGTCGTGGTCGATTCTGAGGACCGCGAGAACGAGGGCGATCTGGTGATTGCCGGGCAGTTCGCCACGCCCGACGCCGTGAACTTCATGATCACCCATGGCCGCGGCCTGGTGTGCCTGGCGCTCACCGAGGATCGCTGTGAGCAGCTGGGCCTCACGCAGATGGTGCGCAAGAACGAGGCGCCGCTGGCCACGGCGTTTACCGAGGCAATTGAGGCGCGCGAGGGCACCACCACAGGAATCAGCGCACCCGACCGGTCGCGCACCATCATGGTGGCCATCGATCCCGACTCCAGCCCGAGCGATCTGGTGAAGCCCGGCCACGTGTTCCCGCTGCGCGCAAAGCCGGGTGGCGTGCTGGAGCGCGCGGGGCATACCGAGGCAGCAGTCGATCTGGCGCGCATGGCCGGGCTCATCCCCGCCGGCGTGATCTGCGAGATCATGAACGACGACGGCACAATGGCGCGGGTCGATGATCTGGTGGGGTACGCGCAGGATCACGGCCTGTGCATGATCACCATCACCGACCTCATCGAGCACCGCCGTCGCACCGAGCGCCTGATCGAGCGTGGCGCCGCCGTGCGACTGCCCACCAGGTACGGCGAGTTCACCGCTGTGGGCTACAGCGCGCTGATCGACGGCAAGCACCACATGGCGCTGGTGAAGGGCGATGTTGCCGGCAAGGAGAACGTGCTGGTGCGCGTGCACTCCGAATGCCTCACCGGTGATGTGTTCGGCTCGCTGCGCTGCGACTGCGGTGATCAGCTGGACGCCGCCATGCGCATGATCGCCGACCAGGGCGAGGGCGTGCTGTTGTACATCGCGCAGGAGGGCCGCGGTATCGGCCTCATCAACAAGCTCAGGGCGTACGAGTTGCAGGACGACGGCTTCGACACGGTGGAGGCCAACCTGCAGCTGGGCTTTCCGGCCGACCTGCGCGACTACGGCATCGGCGCCCAGATCCTGGTTGACCTGGGGCTCACGTCAATCCGCCAGCTCACCAACAACCCGAAGAAGATCATCGGACTTGAGGGTTACGGCCTCAAGGTGGTGGAGCGCGTTCCCATCGAGGTGGTGCCCGGCAACGAGAACGCCCGGTACCTGGCCACCAAGCGCGACAAGATGGGGCACATTCTCCATCAC